>JAEUIF010000981.1 GCA_016795185.1 Planctomycetia bacterium
GGGGGGTGGTGTTTATTCCTTGCTGATCGTCTCATCCAGGTTCAGGATCAGGTTCGCGGACATCGTGTAGGCAGCGTGCTCGGCGGCGTCGAGCGTGGCGTTGCGCTTCGATTCGCCGACGGCCAGCAGTTTATTCGCGGCTTCGGGGCTGCCCTGGAAGCGCGTCAGTTGCTTGTCGTAGAGCTTGAGCAGCACTTCGGTTTCCTTCTCGGTCGGCTTCCTTGAAGTCGCCAGGCGGAAGCCGAAGGCCAACCGTTCGGCCGGCGTTGCCCCGCCGTTGGTCATCATCCGCTCGGCCAGGTTGCGGGCCGCCTCGACGTACTGCTCGTCGTTCATCAGCACCAGCGCTTGCAGCGGGGTGTTGGTGCGTGCCCGGCGAGCCACGCAGTTCTCACGACTCGGCGCGTCGAACGCCATCAGCGACGGCGGCGGCGCGGTCCGTTTCCAGAAGGTATACAGGCTGCGGCGATAGAGCGCCGTGCCGCTTTCACGCTTGTACTCGCGCGTGGTACTGCCGTTGAAGCCGATCGCTTCCCAGATGCCGGGCGGCTGGTACGGCTTCACGCTCCGCCCGCCGATCTGCTCGTGCAGCAGACCGCTCAGGTAGAGTGCCGAATCGCGCACCACCTCGGCGTCCAGGCGGAAACGCGGGCCGCGGCCGAGCAGCATGTTCTCCGGGTCGCGCTTGAGCAGTTCGGGAGAGACTTCCGAACCCTGCTGATAGGTCGCGGACATGACCATTAGCTTTTGCAGCGCCTTGATGTCCCAGCCGCTCTCGATGAACTCGACCGCCAGCCAGTCGAGCAGTTCGGGATGGCTCGGCCATTCGCCTTGCAAGCCAAAATCCTCGGAAGTCTTGACCAACCCTCGGCCGAAATACTGCTGCCAGAAGCGGTTGACCGCCACGCGGGCCGTCAGCGGATGCTTCGGGTCGGTCAGCCACTGGGCCAGGCCCAGTCGGTTCAGCGGGGCGTCGGTCGGTAGCGGCGGGAAGACTTCGGGCACGCCGGCCGTGACCTTCTCGCCCTTCTTGTCGTACGCGCCGCGGATCAGCACGAAGGTGTCACGCGGCTTGGGCAGGTCGGCCATCACCATCGTCATCGGGATGGCCGCGTCCAGGTCTTTCTTTTCCTTGTCGAGCGATGCCAGTTCCTTATGCAGCGGCTCGAAGATCGAGCGCGTCTTCACCGCGACATGCTCGACATAGTAGTCGCGCAGCGTCTTCTTGTGGGCGTCGGTGCGCTTGTCGGCCGCCACCTTCAGGGCATCCTTGATCGGTTGCGGAATCGTCGATTTAGTCTGAGCCTTCTGATAGGCTTCCCATTCCGCTTGCGACACGAACGACTGCCCACCCTGCGGCGTGCGCGTCAGCAACCCGACCTTGTCCCAGTAGACGGTGCCGTCGTGCTGGGTGAAGGCCATGCCGGTGACGACCGTGCCGGACTTCAGGCCGATCTTGCTGGTTTCGATTTCGAGCCGCACCCATTCACCGGCCTTGGGCAGCGGCCCCATCGCCAGCCGGCTGGGCGAACCGCTGGTGCCCCACGGAATCGAATCCTCGCCCCAGAAGGCGCGGTGTTCCCAGACGCCGTCGTTGAACTGGAGCATGATGGTCTTGGGCAGGGCTTGGGGATCGAGGTAAACATGCGCGTACAACTTGTCGCCCTCGCCGATGCGCAGGCCGCCCTCGGCCTTCTCGAAGAAGTGCTGCGAGATGCCCTGGGCGCTGCGGCGCATCGACTTTTTGCCGCTATGCACCGGATGGTCGGGGCCGGTAACGAACTCCCAGGGTGTGTTGCCGGAAACCTGAGCGCCCTTCGGAGCGGCGTCGTCCACCCAGACGATATCTTTGGGCTCGTTCGAGGCTTCCTCGGTCGTCGGCGGTTCATCCATCGGGTCGGCCTTGGCAACCGCTTCGGTGATATTCTTGCGCACCACCGCTAGCTGTTCGTCGAGCGCCTTCAGGCGGGCTTCCTGGGCCGCCGTCGGCATCTTCAGAATGGGCGGCGGCCCCAGGGCGTTGCCGTCCATCGCCGCATCGGCGGCTGCGTTGAAGAAGGCGTAGAGCCGATAGAACTCCTTCTGGGAGACCGGATCGAACTTATGATCGTGGCACACCGCACAACCCAACGTCAGGCCCAGGAACACGGTCGCCATCGTCTCGGTGCGATCGACGGCGTAGCGGACCAGTACCTCGTCGTTGATCGACCCGCCCTCGCTCGTGGTGACATTGCAGCGGTTGAAGCCGGTAGCCACCCGCTGTTCGAGCGTGGCGTTCGGCAGCAGATCGCCGGCCAGCTGTTCGATGGTGAAGCGGTCGAAGCGCTTGTTGGCGTTGAAGGCGTCGATGACCCAGTCGCGGTACCTCCACAAGGCGCGCTCGTTGTCAAAGTGCAGCCCGTGCGTATCACCGTAGCGGGCCAGGTCGAGCCAGTGACGCGCCTGCTGCTCGCCATAGCGCGGCGAATTCAGCAGCCGGTCCACCAGCCGTTCGTACCAATCGCGCGACGGATCATTGAGCGCCGCGTCCATCTCGGCAATCGTCGGCGGCAGGCCGGTCAGGTCGAGGGTGACGCGCCGGATGAGGGTAATCCGGTCAGCGGGCTTCGACGGCCGGAGCTTCTCCTTTTCCAGTCGCGCGACGATGAAGCGGTCGATAGCGTTGCGCACCGCGGGTTCATTGCGCACCTGCGGCGGTTGGGGCCGCTGGGCCGCGATGAACGACCAGTGGCCCTGCCAGCCCGCGCCCTGGTCGATCCACTTTTTCAAGAGCGCGATTTGCTGCGGAGTCAGCTTCTTGCCGCTCTCGGGCGGGGGCATCTGTTCGCCCGTTTCGGTTGTGATGATCCGAGTAATGAGCGAACTCTCACCGCTCTTGCCGGGCACGACGGCTGCACCGGATTTGCGGGCGGCCGTGGCCCCTTCGCGGGTATCGAGCCGCAGCTTGGCGGCGCGAGTTTTCTCGTCCGGCCCGTGGCACTGATAGCAGTTCTCGGACAGGATCGGCCGGATGTCGCGATTGAACTGGATGGACGGTTCCTCGGCGACTGCCGGGAGGGGCAGGGCGAGCGCCGCCAGTAGTCCAGCAACGAGCACGGCGTTCCGGCCGCGTGGCAGCAGCACGGATCGCGAAACCGCCAGCGCAACCAAGCTAGAAACTCGGTTCATCGGTGGTCAACCAGATTGTGAGGGTCAGATGGAGTCGCCAGGCTGTCCGTGCCACACGGACGCGCCGGTCCCTCTTCCAAGGGTAGGCAGGCAGGTCCTCGGCGTCGCCCGGCGTGGGGGAGTGCGGCAGGCCAGCAATCGGCCCGAGGTCTCTCCGATATTATAGACAGCTCGGACGGCGGTTTGGCAAGGAAAAAGCCGGGCGGGCACGGACGTTGTCGCCTCGCGGCGCGTGTCCGTGCCAGCGATGCCTGTTCTGACACTTCCCCGGCCGCGCTGTGTTTTCCGTTCGGCCTTCAGCGCTGGTTCGCTTACAATAGCCGGAACAAGGCCCCGTTCTTCGTTCCACGATGGCTCCCCACCGGAGAGCGACCCCAGGAGACGGCTCATGCGACGTTTGGTGCTCGGCTCGGTACTGACCTTACTGGCACTGACAGCGGCCCAGGCCCAGGAGACGGCGGCGACCTTGCTGGACAAGGCGATGCAGGCGGCGGGCGGCGAGGCCAAGCTGGCCAAGTTGCAGGGCCTCATGCTCAAGGGCAAGGGCACGTTTCACGAGCCGGGCGGCCAGAACATCCCCTTCACCGCCGTCTGGCATTACCAGGGACGGGACAAGTACCGCCAGTACATGGAAATGGAAGTCATGAAGAAGAAAACGATGGAACTGCGCGTCGTCAATGGCGACAAGGGCTGGACCAAGGACGGCCCGCTGGAAGCGGAGATCATGGACAAGGACGAACTGAACGAGGAAAAGGAGAACGTCTACTTCAACTGGGTGACCACGCTGGCCCCGCTCAAGGGCAAGGACTTCAAGCTCACCAAGGCGGACGAAATCAAGGTGGACGGCAAGGCCGCCATCGGTTTGCTCATCGCCAGCAAGGGCCACCGCGACGTGAAGCTCTACTTCGACAAGGAAACCCACGCCCTGGTCAAGACCGAACGCAAGGTCCGCGACCTGAGCACGCGCAAGGATATTCTGGAGGAGATGTACTTCTCGAACGTCAAGGACGTGGACGGCATCAAGCTGCCGTTGAAATACGCGGTCAAGTGGGACGGCCAACCGCTGGCCGACGCCGAGATGACCGAGGCCAAGGCGACCGAGAAGCTGGACGAGAAACTTTTCGCCAAGCCATGACCCCAGTGAGCGAAACGGACCTCGCGTCCGAACTGGTGCGCCTACTCCAGCTGGGGCCGGGCCCCGAGCGCTGGGATGCGCTGCGCGCCTTGCAAAAACTCGGACCGGACGCTGCGGCTGTAGTGCCCGAACTGGTCGCCGCCCTCAGCGATCCGGACCTGGCTTACCGGATGCAGGCGGTGCTGACGCTTGTCGGCATCGGCGGACCAGCGGTCCCTCCCTTGCTGGAAACGTTCGCGGCTGGCGACGAGGATTTACGCAAGGCCATCATTGTCACGCTCGGGCGCATCGGCCAACCGGCCGCATGCGCCATTCCTTTACTGGAATCGTTGCTGGAAGACCCGGCACTGGACCGGGTGGCGGCACAAGCGCTGGATCGAATCCGGCCGGTGCACGTCGCCGATCTGGTGCCGCACTTCCGGCGCACGTTCTTCCAGGCGCTGGGCCTCTGTGCCGGCTGCGCCCTTGCCGTTGGGGGGGTCGTGCTGCTGGCCTGGTCCGGGCAGGCGCTTCAGGGCGGC
>JAEUIF010000988.1 GCA_016795185.1 Planctomycetia bacterium
CTCTACGCCGGGGTCCGCACCGCGGACCCTACGAACTGGTGTTGGGTCCGCTGTGCGGACCACGGAAGCCCGCAGGACTGGATGGAGAACCCGAGACTTGATCCGTCGGCTGAATCAGTTAGCGACTCTACGTAGTGGTCCGCACAGCGGACCCTACGAAATGCTGTAGGGTCCGCTGTGCGGACCACGGAAGCCCGCAGGACTGGATGGAGAACCCGAGACTTGATCCGTCGGCCAACACTCCTGATCTGCTTTGCCGTCTGGCTGGGCATCGGCTCCGGCCTGCGGGCGGAGTACGCCTCGGTGATGGCGGCGGCGGAAGCTGGTCCGCACGGTCTCACCTTGCAGGCCGACGACGGCTCGTTGTCCGGCCTGCGTTTCCTGTCGCCGATCTACTTGCAGGAGTTGCAGCGCGAAACGCTGGCCGGCTCGATGGCCGCGCTGCCGTTGCTGCCGCTCGATCCCCTGACGATGGATGATGAGGGCGCCGGCCCACCGCCCCTGATCGATACGCCGTCCGCGGCCGGTGCCGTGGCGGCGCTGCTCGGTGCCTTTGAGTTAGCGAGCGATCCCTGGGTCACCCGTTTCCAGCCGCTTCGCGAGGCCATCGCGGTCGAGCGACTGGGTGGACGGTTGTTTCGGCCGCCGCGTTGGCCGTCCGCTTCCCGCCTTGCCGCCGCGCCTCTAGCAGCGCGAGCGGCCCATGCCAAGACGGACGAAATGCGTTGGCTGATACCGAAATTCCTTTCAAGGACTGAAGAATCATGAAGAAGCTGTTTGCTCTGTTCGCCGTGGTGGGTCTGCTGGCGGTCGGTTCGCAGGTGAAGGCCGATCCGTTCCCGGCGCCGGGCGTCCTGGGGCCGGTCAAGACCATCGCTGGCGCTGGCAGCTACAAGTTGGTCTCGGATGGCAAGACCGTCACCATCGACTTTCAGTCGAACACCGATGTCTTCCAGCTGAACGACGTGATCGGCGACGACGCCCCGACTCTGTTCACGACCATCAGCATGAACGCGGGCGCTGGCCCGAACTACACCTACACCGGCCTGACCATCACCGAGACCATCTCGGGGCTGCCGGGTGGCGGCACCGTAGTGTTCGAGTTGACCGGCGCGACCGCCAAGCTGCTGACCTCGACCACCCTCGAACTGAAGGGCACCAAGGAACTGATCTCCAACACGACCGGCTACGACTTCTCGCCGTTCGACCTGGGCGGCCTGTTCACCTTCACGCTGAACGACACCCACGCCCGTTTCGCGAGCGTGATCGCCAACGGCGGCAGCTTCACGACCAGCGGTTCGTTCGATGAAATCGCCGCCGTGCCCGAACCCGCGAGCATGGCCATGCTGACCATTGGTGGTTTGCTGGCCGGGGCTTACGGCGTCCGTCGCCGGAAGAACTAGGCGCGCGGTAAAAATCCGCTAGACTAAGAGGATGGCATCTCCTTACCAGGGGGTGCCATCCTTTGTTTTTTGTCGCCGACCCGTTTCGCATCCAAGGATGGATGGCCGGCCCTTCGCCACTCTTCGTGGGCTGGTCTCCGAGTCGAGGGATCGACCGACCATGAAACGCAAACCCAACTTCAAGTTCCTGGGCGCTGTGCTGCTGGCGGGCATCGTCGGCACGGCGGTGGTCTACGCGCTGCACGCTTACCAGATCAAGCGCAACGCCGGCGCTTATCGGTTCCAGGCCGAGCGCGCGCAACAGGAAGGCGATCTCGACCAGGCCATCCATTACTACAAGGAATATCTCGGTTTCATGCCGGGCGACACCGACGCCTTCGCCAGCTATGCACTGCTGCTGGCGGACGAACGCATCGCCGTCCACGCGCGGGCGCAACGGCGCGCCTACGAAATGCTCGAACAGGTGCTGCGCCGCGACGACGCTCGCGACGATGTCCGCCGCGCCTTGACGCCCCTGGCCCTGCAACTGGGCATGCACGCGGAAGCCCGGCCGCACGTCGAGCGCTTGCTGCAATCCGCGCCGGACGATCCGCGGGTGCTCTACCACCTCGGCCGCTGCCAGGAAGCGGACGGAGACTACCCGCAAGCGGCCGACACCTACCGGCGGGCCATCGAGCGGCGCGGCGCAGCGCAGGCGCCGTTCGTCGTGGAGAGCTACCAGCGCCGCGCCGCCCTGCTGCGCACGCAGTTGAAGCAACCGGCCGAGGCCGACAAACTACTCGCGGAAATGACCCAGGCCGCGCCCGACAGCGCGGAAGCCATCCTGTTCGCCGCCGGGCGCGCCGCCGAGCAGCAAGACTATGCGACGGCCCGCCAGCACTTGCAGCGCGGCATCGAACGGCATCCGTCCCAGGCCCGACTGTACCTCGCGCTGGCCCAGGTCGAACGCCAGGCCCAACAACCGCCAGCGGAAGCAGCAGCGCTGCGCCAGGGCGTCAAGGCGCTGCCCGATAGCCAGGCCGAGCAGCTGTTCACCCTGGCCGACCTGCTGGCCGACGCCGGCCAGGCCGCCGATGTGCGTGCGGTCGTCGAGCGTTTGGAGAAAGCCGGGGCTCCCGAGAATGGGCGGCTGTATCTGCAAGCGCGGCTGGACATGAGCGCCAACCAGTGGCGCGAAGCCAGCCAGAAGCTCGAACGGGCCCGCGCGCTGCTCGCGCGCGCGCCGGACATTGTCAAGAAAGCCGACGTGCTGCTGGCGCGCTGCTACGAGGCCCAGGACAACCCCGACCTGCAACTGACCGTCAGCCGGCGCGCGGTGGGCCTCGACCCTTCGTGGCTGCCGGCCCGCGCCAGCCTGGCGACGGCGCTGCTCGCCACCGGGCGCTTCGATGAAGCGCTCGACGAACACCGCAAGCTGGCGGCCCAGGAGGCGAGTTTCCGCTTGCCGCTGGCCCGGCTACTGATCGTGCAAACCCTGCGGCGGCCCGCAGCCGAACGGCGCTGGGCGGAAGTCGAGGCCGCCCTCGATGAACTGGCACGCACCGAACCGGACGCCGCCGACCTGCCGTTGCTGCGTGCCGAGGTCAAGACCGCGCAGGGTCAGACCGATGAGGCCCGCAAGCTACTCGAAGCGGCCCGCGACCGGCGACCGCAACAAGCTGCGCTCTGGTTGGCCCTGGCCAATCTGTCGCTGCAAGCCAAGCAGCCCGAACAGGCCCAGGCGCTGCTGACCGAGGCAGTCAAACAAGCCGGCGACCGCGTCGAGTTCCGGCTGGCCCAGGCCCGCTTGCTGGCCGGTCAGGCGACACCCGCCGTCGAGCAGGCGTTGGCCGAACTGGAGAAGAATAGCGAACGCTTTGCCGCCGAGGAGCGCCGGCAACTCTTCGAGGGACTGGCCGAGTCCGCGGCGCGGGCGGGCGCTGCCGAGCGCGCCCGGCAACTCTGGGAGAAGCTGGCTGCCGAGTATCCGAATGATCTGGCGAGCCGCCTGGCGCTGTTCGAGCTGGCGGCGCGCCAGGGGCAGTCGCGCGCGGCCGATGCCAAGCGCCTGCTCGATGAAGTCCGCCGCATCGAAGGCGATAGCGGTGTCCGCTGGCGCCTGGCGGCGGTCCAGTGGGAGATCGCCCAGGCGGCGCAGGGCGACCGCGCGGCGCACGCCGCCGAGGCCAGCCGGCTGCTCGACGAGGCCGCCGCTCGCCGGCCGTCGTTGCCCCAGCTGCACGGGCTGCGGGCGCAGGTCTTCGAGCTGCAAGGCGACCTGGAGCATGCCCTGGAAAGCTATCAGGAAGCGGTGCGCCGCGGCGACCGCCGCGCGGATGTCATCCGCCGCGCCGCCCAGTTGCTGCATCAGCAAAAGCGTTATCCGGAAGCCGCATCGGTGATTCGCCAGCTGCCGGAAGGCACGCCGCTAACGCCGGAGCTGGGGCGGCTCAGCGCCGACCTGGCCCTGCGCACCGACGACCGCAAGAGCGCTGCCGAAACGGCCGAGCAGGTCGCCGCGAAATCCACGGACTTCCGCGACCACGTCTGGCGCGGGCAGGTACACTGGGCGGCGGGCCGACCGGCGGACGCCGAGGCCGCCTTCCGCCGCGCCTGCGAACTGGCGGAACAGCAGCCGGAACCCTGGCTGGTGCTGATCGTCTTCCTGGCAGGCACCGAGCAGAAGACCCGCGCCGAGGAAATCATCGGCAAGCTGCGCGAGAAAACCAAGGCCGAGCAGCGCAGCCTGGCGCTGGCGCTCGCTTACGAAGCCATCGACCAACCGGCGCAGGCCCAAAAGGAATACGACCAGGCGCTGAAGGACCGGCCCGCCGACGTGGAGGTGCTCCGCAGCGCCGCCGGCTTCCACATGCGCCAGAACCGCGCGGTCCAGGCCGCTGACCTCCTGCAACGGTTGCTCAAGCCCGATGTGCAGGCGTCCGAGGCGATTCGCACCTGGGCGCGGCGCAGCCTGGCCATGACCCTGGCCGCGCAGGGCGGCAAGGCGCGCGTCGACGAAGCCCTGCAACTCCTGGACAAACAGCCGAGCGCTGCGGCGAGCGCGACGCCCGACCAGCGCGCCCGCGCCGTCATCCTGGCCGCGCACCCGCGCCGCCGCCTGGAAGCGGTCGGCGTCCTCGAAGACCTGCGCAAGCGCAACGCCCTGCTGCCCGACGATCAGTTCCTGCTGGCGCGCCTCTACGAAGTCCAACGCGAGGACCGCCGCGCCCGCGAACTGCTGGTCGGCCTGCTGGCGGCGCAACCCGATCATCCGCGCTACCTGGCGCACCACGTCCGCTCGCTGCTGGCGGCCGACGAGGCCCCGCAGGCCGAAATCTGGTTGCAGCGGCTGGAAAAGGTCCGGCCGCAGGAAGTCGGCACCCTCGAACTGAAGGTGCGCCTGCTGCAAGCGCGCGGCAAGAAGGCTGATGCCGCTGCCGTGGCCCTGGCCTATGCCGAGACCAAGAACGCCGACACGGTCCTGGCCGCCTCCTGGCTGGAAGACCTGGGCCGCTTCAACGAGGCGGAGGGCCTGTACCGTAAAGCCATCGAGCTGTCCCAGCGGCCGGAAACCACGCTGGCCCTGGCCGGCTTCCTCGCCCGGCAGAAGCGGCTCGAAGAGATGCTGCAAATCTGCGACCGCGCCTGGCAGTCCTGCCCGCCGGAACTGGTCGCGTTCACCTGTGTGGCCTCGCTGCGCGCCGCCACGCCGAAGCCCGAGCAGGTCCGTCAAGTCGAGCAATGGCTCGCGGCCGCGCTGCGCAAGAAGCCCGAGTCCATCGCCCTCTGGCTGGCGCAAAGCGACCTGCTCGAATTCCAGGGTCAGTTCGACAAGGCCGAGAAGGTCCATCGGCAGGTATTGCAGCGCGACCCGGCCAACGTCGTCTCGCTGAACAATCTCGCCTGGCTGCTGGCTTTCCAGAACGGCAAGACGGATGAGGCCCTGCAACTCATCAACCGGGGCATCGACGAGATCGGCCTGGTGCCGCACCTGCTCGACACGCGCGGCGTGATCCTGCTGCGCCAGGGCCAGACGGCGACGGCCCTCAAGGACTTGCAAGAAGCCGTCGCCCAGGCGCCCACCCCAACGCGCCACTGGCACCTGGCCCAGGCACACTGGCAAGCCAAGGACCGCGCGGCGGCGCGCAAGGAGATCGACCTCGCGCGGCGCGGCGGCCTGGACCCCGACAGCCTGCACCCGCTGGAGAAGGCCGGCTTCGAGCGCTTCATTCGCGAAGTGGAGCAGTGAACACGCACGTCGGCTGAAGGAAGAAAGCAGTCGGGGGGGGGGGGTGGAAGGCACGCCCGCCGGGGTTTTGTTGGGGCCCCCGGGGGTGGCCCGCGCCCCCCGGCGCCCCAGCCCGGCCCCCCCCGCCCCACCCCCC
>JAEUIF010001008.1 GCA_016795185.1 Planctomycetia bacterium
TGGCCCGCGCCAAGGTGCGCCGTGAAGCCGAGCTTCTCACCGTTCAACTCGCCGATGGTCCCCGACAGGCAATCGCCGTTGACGAAACGGACATGCGGCCCGGCCGGCGGCGCGGGCAGCGGCGTCTCGACGCGCCGCAACGCGATGAAGTCGTTGCCGTCGATGCGCATCATCAGCGTGCCGGCCAGCAGCACGGTCCACTTGTCGTTGATGGAGGCAATGACGCCCTTGACTGGAGCGCCGGCAGCCGTGTGGATCGCGAACGTGGGCGGGACGGGTTTCGCGGGCTGTTGAGCCTGCACAGCGCCAAGAATCAGCAGGAGCATCAAGGAAAATTTGAGAGCGCTCACAAGATCTCGCCTCCCACGGCGGGACCGGTGTCCCATTCGCCGTGGATGTTCTCCGGGGTGATGTCCTTCAGCAAATCCGATAGGGTGATGCGGGAAGCAGCCGAGCTTATCACCAGTTTTCCCTCGACCAGGGACATTTCCACTGCGGAGTCTTCTTGCAAGCCTGCGGCGGCGGCCAGGGCCGGCGGAATCGCCACGGCCAATTGGTCGCCGATTCGTTGCACGTTGGCATGCATGGCTCTCATCCCCACGTTTCAAACACCATCCCCACCACCTGTAATTCCGCCAGCAGCGGCCCCGCCTGGCGCACCAGGGCGAGGCACTCTTCCAGGTCCGCGTCCTTGACCAGCGAGCCCTTGCGGGCCGGGTCGGGCAGGTCGATGTGGATGGTCGCGTCCTCGTTGACGGCGAATTGCAGCACGGTCCCGGCCTGGTCGGTGATGCCGAAGAAATTGTCGGGCGCGGTCAGTACCTCGCGCATGGCTTGCTCGATGCGCGGCAGCGGATAGTGGACGCGCTCCTCGGGCAGCACGGCGGCGTCGGCGCGGGCGTCGTGAAAAAACACCACGAAGCCCGGCTGGGCCGGGTCGGGCCAGTCGGCCATGAGACCGCCTCCAGGCTAACGCTGCAAGATCGGCAGGTAGTTGTTGGGAATTTGCAGGATGATGAGCGCCATCGCCGTGCCGTAGTGCGAGCAGAACATGTCGCTCCAGCCGCCGTCCTGCCGGCTACCGGCGCGGGCGATCAGTTCGTCGCGGATGGCCGGGAACCATTCCTTCCAGTAGTCGCCGCCGGCCGCCCACATGGCCTGGGCGGCGTAATAGTGGCCGTAGAAGAAATGAGCCTCGTGCATGCCGTGGCGCGGAAACGCCTGGCCCGGCTTGTTCTGCATCAGGTAACGCAGGCCGCGCTCGATCTCCGGACCCTTGTAGATGCCGGCGCTGTACAGCGCGACGATGCCGGCGGCGGTGCGGGCGAAGCCGGGCGGGCTGCCCTGCTTCATGTACCGGAAGCCGCCGGTGTGGTCCTGGCAGGCTTTCACGTAAGCGGTGCATTTATCGACGCAGGACTTCGGCACGTAGATGCCGGCGTTGCGCGCGGCGCGCAGGGCCATGATCTGGCAAATCGTCACCGAGATGTCGGCATCGCGGGCTTCCGGGGTGTAGCGCCAGCCGCCCTCGGAATTCTGGCTGGCGACGATCAACTCGATGGAGCGCTTCAGCTTCTGGCGCAGCTCCTGGCGCAGTTCCTTGTTGCCGACCATGCCGTGGACTTCGGCCAGGAACAGCGCGCCGAAGCCGTGCTCGTACATCGGGCCGTGGTTGGCGGCGTTTGGATGATGGAAGTAGCCGGCCTTGCGGCGGTCTTCCTTGCTCAGCACCGATTGCAGCGCTTCGGTCACGGACTTGCCGTACAGGCCGCGGCCCGGCTGATGGCCGCCCGCCATGAACGCCAGCCCCGCCAGGGCGGTGACGGCCACGTTGCCCATGTATTGCCGTTCGCCGAAGGAACCGTCGCGGTGTTGACAGCGTGACAGAAACTCCAGGCCGCGATCGATGCAGCGCTGGGCAGCCGGCGTGATCATGTCCCTGGCCTGGCTGCCGTCGGGCATGCGGTCGAGCGGTTCGTCGCCGATCTCGGCGCTGCTGGCCGCCATGCCGAGCAGGGCCAGGGAGCCGCTGGCCAGGAAGCCGCGCCGGCTCAGCGAAGCGCGGGCGAAGGGTGCAGTCAGGTGCATGGTTCAGATCCCGTGAACGGACAGAATGTCTGCTTCACACTTTCCGTTCGTAGTTCAGTGTCTATTGGTCAGCGAGCGGCGGGGTTTATCCCCGCCGTGCGCACACCGCCGGGATAAACCCGGCGGCTCGCTGGCCGGATTATTTGTCCGGTTCGCCGTTTTGTCGCCGGCCTTTCTCGGCGATGGTGGCGTAGTACTGCTTCAGCAGTTCCTTGTACTTCGCCATGTAGCTTTCCTTCTGGTAGGTGTCCATCTCCTGGCGCAGCGCCTGGGGCAGTTCACCCCAGATGTCCTTGTAGAGATCGGCCAGCTTGTTGACGCCGGCCGGGCTGGTGCCGCCCATGCCGCCGTCGCTGCCCGAACCGCCCTGGCCCTGGCCTTGTCCCTGGCCCTGGCCCTGGCCCTGGTTCTTCTCCTGACCCCCCTTGGCTTGCTGGCCCTGGCCTTGTCCCTGACCTTGGCCCTGCTGGCCTTGGCCCTGGCCTTGCTGGCCCGATTTGCCGCGGGCGCTGCGCTGGCCGCGCGAGCCGGACTTGCCGCCCTGCTTCTGCTGCCCGCCGCCGCCCATGCCGGCTTGCTGCTGTTGCTGGTTCTGGTCCTGCTGTTGCTGCGCGTTCTCTTCCTGCTTGATAAGCTTGTCCAGGTCCGAGACGATGTCGCGCTGCACCTGCTGCGTGCCGTCGCCGGAGTCCTTGGCCTTCAGGCGTTCCTCGGCAGCGCGCATGTTCTTGCCGATGCGGTCGAGGATTTCCTTGGCCACCTGCTCGGGGTCGGGGCCGGGATCGGTCTTGTCCTTCGGTTCGGCCTTGGCCTTTGGCTCGGTCTTGTCCTTGACATCGTCCTTGGGCTCTTCCTTGGCCTTGGGCGCGGGCTTGTCCTCCGGCTTCGCTTCATCCGGAGTTTTGGGCCGAACCTTCTTTTCGAGCTTCACGGGCGGCTCGGGCTTGTCGGCCGGCGGTTCCTGCCCGGCCGGCGAGAGCAGCGCGGCGAACGCGAATGCCAGTGCGGCGAATGCCAGTCGGCGAATCACGGCTTGCCTCCTTCCGGCTCGGCCGGCGCGGTCAGTTCGTCCAGCAGCTGAGCGACCTTCTTCTGCTCGCCGCGGATGCGTTCGATTTCCTGTTTCTGGGCCTCGGTCAGTTTCGCGGCGTCGGGATGCTTGCGGGCAAACTCCTCGGTGCGCTGGTTCACATCCTGCTGAAGCGCCTTGAGGGCCTTCAGCTGGGCAATGTGCGGGATGCCGTCGCTCTCGCCCCGGCTGCCGCCGCCACCACCACCGCCACCGCCGCCCCCACCACCGCCGGCGCGGGCACGCTGCTCCTCTTCCTTCAGGGCGTCGAGCAACTGGTTCAGGAAGCTCAAGGCCGCCTTCTGCTGCTTGAGGATCTGCTGCTGGCCGGCTTCCTCGGCGGGGGCGTTCAGGTCGGGCTTCTCCAGGGCCTTTTCCACGCGCTGCTTCATCGAGCCGGACGCCTCGGCCATCGTCTTGGCCGCGCGGTCGAGAATGTGCTGAAACACCAGGGCGTCCTTGAGCCGGTTTTCAGACAGGGCGCTGGCGTCGTCGGCCAGCCCTTGCTGCGCGGCCGCGTGGTCCTTCAGGCTGCGGAGCATGTCGCGCGTCCAGCCCTTCTGCTGCAAGACTTTTTGATGGATGCGCTCGGTTTCGGGCAGCAAGGCTTCCTGGCGTTCCTTGAGCATCTTCAACTGGTCGGCGATCTTGATGAGCTTCTCGCGGGCCAGTTCGTCCTCGACCTGCTCGCGGGCCATTTCGAGGGCTTCCAGGGCCTCGTCGAGACGGTCGAGCGCTTCGTCCTGCTGCTCGCCCGCGTTCTCGCCGCGTTCCAGCTGCTGCCCGGCCTGGTCCATCTGCCCGCCGGCCTGGCGCATGGCCTGGCCGGCTTGCCCGGCACGCATACGGCTCAGCTGCTGGGCCATCTCGCGGGTTTCCTTGCGCAGCTGCTCCTGCTCGCGAGCCAGCTTTTGCAAGGCTTCCTCGCGCTCCTTCGGATCGGCCAATCCCTGGGCTTCCTTGACCTTTTTCTGCAAGCGTTCCTGCTCCTCGATCAGCCGTTCGAGTTCCTTCTCGGCCTGGCGCATCTTCTTGGCCAGCTTGTCCAGTTCCTGCTCGCGACGGTCCTCCAGGGCCTTGGCCATCTCTTCGAGCGTCTTGGCGCTTTGCTGCTGCTGCTGGCCGGCGCGGTTGAGCTGGTTCTGCCGAATCTCACCGGCCGCCTGCTTCATCTGCTTCTCGACGCCCTCGGCTCGCCCCGCCTCGGATGCCCGCTGGAGCGCCTTCGCTTCGTCTTGCAGCATCTGCGCCGCTTCGCGCAGGTTTTCGGCTTCCCGGCCGGCTTCGCGGGCTTCCTCTTGCAACTGCCGAGCCTTCGCGGGGTCATCCGTCTGGAGCTTCTCCGCTTCGGCCTGCTTCTCTTCCTGCAAGCGGGCCTTGTCGCGCGCCTGGGCTTCCTTCTGCTCGGCCTCGCGCTGCTTCTGAGCGGCGATGCGGTCCATCTTGTTCAGCAACTCGCGGGCATGCTCGGCCAGCCGGGCCTGGGCCTCGGCTTCCTGCTCCAGCTGGGCCTTCTGCTGCGGGTTCTCCGGCATCTTCCCTTGCGGGATTTCCTTGCTGAGTTGCCCGGTTTCGTTGGCCAGCTTGCGCTGTTCTTGCAACAGCGCCTTGGCCTCGGCGCGGGCTTGCCGGCTGCTGCTGAACGGATCGAGGTTGGCCAGCAGATCGTTCAGGGTCCGCTCGACTTCTTCCTGATGCTGCACCGCCTGCGTCAGCGAGCCGCGCGCCCGTTTGTCCGGATTCTGCTGGTTTTGCGCCAGCTCATTTTCCTTGCGAGCGCCGGTCAGCAGCGGCTCGATCTGTTCGAGTTCTTCCTTCGCCAGCCGTTCGAGTTCCTGGGCCACCTGGTCCATGCGCTCGGAGGAGCTGGATTTCGGCAGGTTGTTGTCCTTCAGTGTCTGGCGAATTTTCGCGACCTCGGCACGCAGGCCCTCTTGCGGGTCGCCGACCCGGCCGCGAATCTGCTGCTGAAGCTGCTCGGCTTGCAGCAGGTTGTCGATGTCTTCTGGACGCAGCTTGCCGGTGTTGCGCCACTGTTTCTCGACGGCATCGACCTTTTTCAGCGCGTCGCGTTCCTGCTCGCGCAGCCGTTGCAGCTCCTGCTGCACCTGCTGCTGCGCCTGATGCAGCATGGCTTCCAGGGCCGGCATGCCGACGATGCGCAGCTCTACTTCCTGGCTCCTGCCGGGCAGCTTCGACAGCGAAACGTCGTCGAAATCGTCGGCGAACGCTTGCAGCACGACGACGTCGCCTTCCTTCAACGAACTGCCGTCGCCGTGCTTGATCTGCGTCAGCGACAGCCGCTGGCCCACGTCCAAACGGACGGGTCGCAGCCGTAAAGCGGGCGGTGTGAGCAACGCCACCGCTGGCGGCTTCGCACCCAGCGCCGCGAACAACGACGCGAACCCCGCCCCCATCGCCTGGTGCTGATACAGCCCACGCCGCGCGGCCCGCTCGTCGCGTCCGGCGCGATGCTCGACCCACACCGAGCGAATCGCGTACTGCTGGTCCTCGACGCCGACCTTCAGCGTGATGGTCGCGCTGGGCAGCACCAGCAAGCTATCCTGGCTCGCGGACGGGCGGTCGAAGGTGAGCGACGGCGGTGGATCGTGCCAGACGCGCACGTCGAACAGCCGGCGGCTGACCAGGCCGCTCTCATCGACCATCTTGAGGACATAGGTGCCGGCGGCCCAGGGCGTGAACTGCACCCGCAGGTCGCTGCCCGCGCCGTAGGGCTTCAGCTGGGCGGCGCTGGGCTTCCAGATGGTCTGCCCGACGGCGGTGAACGCCAGGGCCTCGCCGCCGTGCCGGCTGGCCAGCAGTGACAGATAGTTGCCCAACTCGACGACGGGCTGCTCGGGGTGATACTCCATCCAGGCGCTGGTCACGGGCCGATCGGTCGCGGCGCGTAGCGTGACCTGCGTGCCGAGGACCGCTTCCACGGTGCCGCTGCCGGCGGCCAGGTCTTGCGGCGGAATGTCGGTGTAGTCCGGGAACTTCAAGCGCAGCTGCGGCGTCGGCCGGCCGTCGAGCGGCACGAAGGCCACCGGCGGCAGCACGGCTACCGGCTGCCAGCGCGTCGTCGAATCGTTGGCCGTCACCTGGAACTGGAAGCTGCGCGGGATGCGCAACGCCTCGAAGCGCACCACAAGGGTGGCTTTCTCCGGGTCATCGGACGGAATGACCTGATACGCCTGCTCGGACGGCAGCGAACCGTCGAACTGCATGCGGACCACGGCCCGCTCCGGGATGACGCCTTGGAGCGCAGCGCGAATCTCGTAAGCATCGCCGCGCGCGATCCGGTGCTTGAGCGACGGGTCGAGCGTCAGCCGGGTTTGCGGCGGCCAGTCGGGACCGCCGAAGGGCTGGGCCAGCCGCGCCAGGGCGATGGCGGCATTCACCGGCTGCCAGGCGATGATCGCGCTGGCCACCAGGGAAGCGGCCAGCATCGACAGTCCGGCGGCGCGCAGCCCTTTGCGGTCGATGATGCGGCCAAAGTCGAGTTGTTCCATGCGCTGCATGGCCTGAGCCACGGCCGCCTGTTTCATGACGCTGCCGATGGAGCGGTCGCGGTCCTGCGGCTGCTGCAAGAATTGCACGGTGCTGGCCAGCGCATCGTTCAGCTCGGGATAGCGTTGCTCGACCCGCAGGGCCAGCGACAGGTCATCGGCCGGCTCGCGCAACGGCTGCACCAGCCAGCGAAAAATCACGACGCCAGTGGCACTCAGCAGACCGACCAGGAAGAAGGCGCGAATGACGCCCGGCAAGTGCAGCCACCAATCGAGCAAACCGCCGACCCCGGCAATGGCCACCACGACGGCGACCAGCCAGGAAACGCCGCGAAACCCGGCCGTGAGCCGCAAGCGACGGCGCAAGCCAGCCAGGCGTTTGCTGAGGGAAGGGAAGGCATCGCCCAGGGGCATGAGGGAATCTCCCTTGGTTCGAGCGGTCGAGGCGATTCGTGGTCAGCCGGGGGAGGCCGGCTGCGTTCAAGCCGAGGGGAGCTGCGATCCGTCGGCACGCCTAATCATAACCGTTTGCGGGGATTTCCGCTTGCGGAAAAGTCTGGGGAGTTACACTCGCCGAAACCTTGAAGGATACTTCACTGGCAGCCGGGTACACCTGGAGGCTGCTAACCGGCACCTTGGAACCGTCAGCAAAGACCGCCTGCACGCGCAGGGCGTCGATCTTGTCCTCAATCTCATCGAGAAAGCTCAGCATCTGCTGATTGACGATCTCCTCGAAGTTCTCGAACAGGGCAAGGACTTCGGCCGGGGTGCCGCTCAGGTCAATGGCCCCACCGAAATGCGTCCCCTCGTCCGCGACGCGCGCGGTTGCCAGTACCATTCCGGACGGACTCAGGAGCTTGATCGTTTGCTCGGCCATGCTCAGTGCCCCGATGAATTCACAAATGCCATTACCAGGCGAGACAGGTTCACATCAGAAAAGCCGGCCGATCCGTCCGGATGGATGATCCGATAGTGGTTCGGCAGCGTGCGAGAAGGCGCAAACAGAAGGCCGAATCCCGCCGCGCGAATCAGCGCCTCGCTGGACGAACCCACGGTGCGAGTTGCCTCGTGGAGCCGTCTGGCTTTCG
>JAEUIF010001010.1 GCA_016795185.1 Planctomycetia bacterium
TGCCAGGTGTCGCCGATGAAAGCCACGCGGCTCACGGGTTTCGCGTGCTCCAGGTTCATGGGCTCGTTGTTCGGGCTCATGTTGCGGCCCAGCTTGGTAAGCTGCTCGCCGCGTTCGTAGTCCCAGAGCTTGACGACGCGGTCGGTGCCGGCGGTGGCCAGCAACTTGCCGTCGGGCTTCCAGGCGACGTCCAGCACATGATGGCTATGGCCTTCCAGCGTCTTCAGCAGCTTGCCTTCGGGAATGGCAAAAACCTTCACGGCGAAGTCGCCGCTGGCGGTGGCCAGCTTGTTGCCATCCGGGCTGAAGCTGACGCTGAAGACCGTGTCGCTGTGGGCCTTCGCCAACTCCGCGACCAGCTTGCCACTGCCGACCTCAAAGACCTTGACCTCGCCATTCACCGTGGGCGTGCCGCCGCCGGTGGCCAGCAGCCGGCCATCGGGGCTGAAGGACAACGACACCACGCGGTCGGCGAAGCCGGTCAGTTTGCGCTGCAACTGGCCGGTGCGCGTGTCCCACAGCGACACTTCTTGATAGCTGCCGCTGGCCACCACCTTGCCGTCGGGACTCAGGGCCAGCGATTCGACGATACCGAGGTGAGCATGGTTCCGTGGCGCTTCGACGAGGCTGCGCGTGTGGCTGCCCGACTTCGCATCGTAGACGTGAATCTGGTTGGCCCGCGCGGCGATGACTGTGCCGCCGTCGGGGCTGACTACCACGGCGCGTACCAGGCGAACGCCCGGCGCGGGGGCCTTGACCACGCTCGTCTGGTCGACCGAGCCGCTAGGGGGCCGTGCTCCCTGGTCGATCCAGAGCTTGAGCAGGGCCAGTTCCTGCGGAGTTAGCGGTTCATCGCTCTTCGGCGGCATGAACGGCTTGGCGGTCTTCCCCGCGAGCTGAATCAAGAGGCTCTCCGTCGCCTTGCCGGCGATTACGGGCGGCCCTTTCTTGCCGCCTTTTATCAGTGCTGCGTAACTCGCGAGGTCGAGATTGCCCTTCGTCACGTTGCCACTGTGGCATGAGACGCACTTGTTCAGCAGGATCGGCGCGATGTCTCGGTCGTAGGCGACGGGTTCCTTGCGGTCCAGCGCCACGACGGCAATCGCTGGATTCTCGGCGGGCGTTTGGGCCGCGACCGATAACGGCATGATCAACATTGCAGCAGTGAGAAGGTAGGAACGCATCGGCGGCTCCGTGGCGGGAAGTAGGAGCGAGCGGCCCGGTTGGGGGGGTGCATGGGCCGCCCGCTCGCGGGGGTGCATCAACGGGTGAAGACGAATTCCTTGGTGTTCAGCAGCGCCCAGAGCAAGTCGTGGTAGACCTGGGTCTTCGCAGCCTCCGCGCCGCCCTTGCCCGCGAAATACTGTTCGATGGTGCGCCGTTCCTCGGCCGTGGGCTCGCGGGTAAAGAAGGCCAGGTAGACCTCGCGGACCTTCTCGGCATCGGTGCGTTTATCGGCGACCAGCTGGGCAGCCCGTACCACCAGCTTCCCGCGGACGGCGGTGTTATTGAGCAGGTGAGCGCGCTGAGCCAGGGTGATGGTTGGATCGCGTTCGCACTCGCAGGCCGACTGCCGTTTGGACTTGCCAAAGACTTCCAGGAAGTAAGAGCTGACGTGAATGTCCGCCAGGTCAATGGCCCGGGTGCCGGCGGGGAACTTCAAGCCGCCCATCGCGGTGAACTCGGTCGGGCTGCCGGTCACCTGATCAATGGCATCGAGCAGCACTTCGGCCGGCAAGCGGCGCATCGCGTAGCGCGAGAAGTTCTGTTTGTCGGACCGGTTCCACTCGTTGGCCGTGCTCGATAGCTGATAGGTCTTGCTGTTGCAGATCGTGCGAATCACGTGCTTCAGATCGAACTGGTGCTCAATGAAGTCCTTCGCCAGTGCGTCGAGCAGTCCGGGATAGCACGGCGGGTTGGTGACACGCAGATCGTCAATTGGGTCCACGATGCCGCGGCCGAAGAAGTGGCCCCAGTAGCGATTCACCAGTGTGCGGGCGAAGAATGGATTGTCCGCTTGGGCCATCCAGTCCACGAGCTTGTGGCGCGGGTCGTCCGTGGGTTCCAGCGCCACTTCAGCGCCGTCCAGCGGCTTCGGACGCAAGTATTCCTTGCCGCGCGGACTGGTCAGCGTGAGCTTCGGATCGAAGGTCACCTTCTGCCCGAGGCGAGCGCCTTCCCCCAACCGCACCGGCATGAAGTCGCCCTGACTCTTCGGGTCACGGCCGCGCGATTGCCATTGCAGGCGGCCGAAGTACATGGCCAGGCCCCAGTAGTCGTCCTGGGTCCACTTCTCGAACGGATGATGATGGCAGCGGGCGCACTGGATGCGCGTGCCGAGAAACGCCTGCGCCATGTCATCGACCAGGCCCTGGGGCGTTTTCAGTTCGAGATACCAGACGATGGGCGCTGCGGTCTCCGGGCCGCTGGTGACGCCTTCCGCCGTGATGACCTCGCGGACGAAGCGATCGTAGGGTTTGTTCTCGGCCAGGCTCTGCTTGATCCAGGCATGAAAGGCATCGGCGCGCTGTGCTTCGGTATCGAGCACCGGCCCCTTGTTGGCCGCGTTGTCATCCTTCTTGGCGTTGCGACCACCGCCGCGCAGGCGGAGGATGTCGCCCCACTTGAGGGCAAAGTAACTGGCATAGGCCGGGCGAGTGAGCAGGTCATCCACCAGCTTGGCGCGTTTGTCGGGCGTGCGATCCGCCAGGAACTTCTCGGCTTCGGCGACGGTGGGCAGCGTGCCGGTGATGTCGAGGCTCACGCGGCGGAGGAACTCACCATCGCTGCATACGTCCGCGGCCGGAATGCCCAGTTCCCGCAGGCGGGCAAAAACGTGCTGGTCGATGTAATTGTTCGGCGTGTGTTTGGTTATTTTGTCGGCGGGCAAGTCCTGCGGAATGGCGGCGCGGAAGACGCCGACTTGACCCAGGTAGCGCACCATGATCGCGGCTTCCCCGCTGCGGTCGCGGGTTTCGACTCGGCCCGTGCGGGTGACGGATGCGAGTTGCTCCTCGTTACTCACGAACTCGGCGCGCGAAGTTACATCGGTGCTGCTGCCGTCGCTGTAGCGCGCGGTTACCGTGAGTTGCTGGGACGCCTGCCGGACCAGGCTGCGCTGCGGCGGCGTCACCGTGATGCCGACGACCTTCGGGTCGTCCTTGCCGCCCTCGGGCAAACCGCCGGCGATCCAGCGGTTCAGCACCTGATATTCCACACCCTCCGGCGGCAACAGCTTGCCGCCGCCGTGGCCGAGGCGGCCAGTTGCCTTGAGCAACAGCAGGCTGCGTTCGGGTGCCGTGGCCATCGTTCGCCGGCCGCGATCCTCGCGCGCCAGCGCCACGTAGTCCGCCTCGGGATCGAAGCCAAGCAGCGACAGCTTGAAGCCGTTCTGCCCTTCGGCCTTGCCGTGGCAGGCCCCGGTGTTGCAGCCGAACTTGGTCAGGATCGGCATGACCTCGTTGGCGAAATGGATCGGCCGCTCGCGCTCCGCGCCTTCGACCGTCACGGCCAGCTTCACGGTCTTGCCCTGAAATTCGGCGGCCAACTCCGTGACGCCATTGGCCAGGGGAAACAGCATGCCCTGGGCATCAACGCGGATGAGGCGCGTGTCGCTGGCGCGGTAGCTGGCCTGGGCGGTCACGTCGCGCAGCCCGCCGTTGGCATGATGCGCCGTGACCAGCAGTTGCTGAAACTGGTCGGCGCTCCGCAGCACCACCTTTTCGGGCCAGATGGAGAGGGATTGCACCTCGCCCTGCCCCACGGGCAGCGGCGCGGCGGTTTCCGCGCCGAGGCCCGGATTCGCGAAAGCTAGTAAGGTTGGCAGCGCGATCAGTAGTATGCGATTCATCGCCGACCTCGGCTTTACGAAACCTCGAAACTGGGGTTGGTAGCTCCGCCTACCGGCGGTCGAGTCGCTCGCCGGCTGAAAGCGGAGCTACGAACCCAAAGTGCCGCACGATTTTTCACAGCAACTCGGTGATCGTTTCCCGCTGGTCCAACAGGTACTGCGGCCGACCGAAGTTGTCCGGCACCTTGATGTCCGGATCGATGCCGAGGAAGCGGTAGACGGTGGAGTACAGGTTTTGAATCGTGTAGGGCTTGCTGCGGCTGATGTCCCAGTCGCCGCGCTGGCCGGTGTTGCCGATGGTCTGGCCCATCTTGAAGCCGCCGCCCGCGATCTGGACCGAGGTCGAAGCCGGATAGTGGTCGCGGCCCGCTTGCCGGTTGACGCGCGTCGTGCGGCCGAACTCGCCCATGATGAGGACCAGCACGTCTTTGTCCAGGCCGCGGTCGTACAGATCGGTAATCATGGCGTGGATGGCTCGGTCGTACTCGGGCAACACCTGCTCGCGCAGTTGCTTGAAATTGTTCTGGTGCGTGTCCCACTTCAAATTCGCCGGCCCATACGCCGTGATGAAGGACACGCCGGCCGCCGCCAGGCGCAAAGCCAGCAGCAGGTTCGTCCCGCCGTGGACCTGTTTGCCGTACTTCGCCTTGACGCTTTCCGGTTCCTTGCCGAGATCGAAGGCGTCGCGCACCTTCGTGGAAGCCAGCATTTCCAGGGCCTTGGCGGTGAAGGCATCGCTTGCTTGCAGCTCGCTGCCGGTTTCGGCGTCGCCGCGCAAACGGTCGAGCGACTGGAGCAGGCCGCTGCGCTCCTGCGGCACGGACCCACCGCCCCGCAGGTCGTTCATCAAGCCGCCGCTCGGACTGAACGCGCCGTGGGCAGCACCGAGGAAAGCCGGGCCGTAGTCCTGCATCATGCTCACCCAGGGCGGCATGCCGTTGTCGGCACTCCGGCCGAACCGGCTGACCACGGCCCCGACGGATGGCCGCTTGGGCATCACCGCGCCGCCGAAGCCCGTGCTGATCTCGTAGGTGCCATGCCCCGAAGTCACCACTTGCATACCGTTGAGGACGGTGAACTTGTCGGCGATCTTGCTTTGCAAGGGCAAATGTTCGCTGACACGCATGCCAGGAACGTTGGTCTCAATCGGCTTGAACTCGCCGCGAAATTCGGCGGGGGCGTCGGGCTTCATGTCGAACATATCGAGCTGGCTAGCGCCGCCATTCAGGTAGACCAGGATCACCGCCTTGTGGGCGGCTTTCGCCTGGGCCGCGCCGCTCGCCCGCAGCCGCAGCAAGTCGGGCAGGGACAGGCCGCCCAGTGCCAGAGCGCCAATTTGCAGAACGTTGCGGCGCGTCAAGCCGTCGCAGAACCGAAAGGACTTACCGGTGGGGATGGTGAGCATCGATAACCTCGGAGCCGGGGGGAAAGCGGTCGGTAGGAGCGCTGCTTGCCTATACATGCCCGTTCGCGTTCGCGAGTTGCCACATTCCGGGAATTTTTTTCTCGGCGGGTCAGACTAACCTGGCAGTAATGCGTGCTGGCTCCAGTCGTTTTGCTTTGCTCCAGGCAATCGGCGATCCTAGACTGAAACCTGGCTCAGGCCCGCGAGGAAGTGCGCACATGCCCGACGACGCGGCGCTCGATCTGATAGAGCGATGGCGCAACGGCGACCAGCAGGCCGCCACCGAGTTATTCGAGCGCTATGCCCGTCAGCTGATCGGCCTGGCCGCCAGTCGGCTGTCCACCCGCGTGGCCCAGCGCGTGGACCCCGAAGATGTGGTCCATTCGGCCTATCGCAGTTTCTTTGCCGCCGCCCAGGCAGGCCGCTACGACCTGGAACGTGGCGGCGATCTCTGGAGCTTGCTGGTGTCCATCACCCTGCACAAGCTCCACCACCAGGTACGCTGGAACAGCGCCGCCAAGCGTGCCGTCGGCCGGGAACGGCCGCTCGACGCCGAGCGCGGCCCGCATGGCCTGTCGGCGCAGTTGCTGGCACGTCAACCGTCGCCCATCGAGGCCGTCGCCCTGGCCGATGAAGTCGAACAGTTGCTGCAAGGCCTGGATGCGAGCGAACGGCAGATTTTTGAACTGCGCTTGCAGGGGCACAACCTGGAAGAAATCGCGACTGCCGCCGGCCGCAGCGAACGCACCATCTGCCGGGTGCTGGAGCGCATCAAGCTGCAACTGGAACAAGTTCATACGCGGGAGCGTTGACCCTAACGGACCAGAGGAACGGCCTTGTCATTTTCGACCGCCCAGCTTGGTCCACCGCTGGAGCGTCGCGCGTGGGAGACGTTGCTCGAACGCTTCGAGGACGCCTGGCACGCCGGCGCACCACCTAGCCTGGAGGCGTTCCTCGCGCCGCTCGGCAGCGACCCGGCGCGCGCGGAGTTACTCGCAGAACTGATCCAGATCGATCTCGATTATCGCTGGCGGCGCATCGTCAAAACACCGGAGGCGGCCCCCTTCATCCTGGAAGACTACCTGGCGCGGTTTCCCGAACTGAGTGTGCGCGATTTCGCCCCGCTGCTGGCCTGGGAATATCGTGCCCGGCACCGCTGGGGCGACCGACCAGCGCACGACGACTATGCACGGCGCTTTCCCCAGCACGCCGCGCAACTCGCCGACCTGCTGTCGCGCATCGACACCGAACTGGCACGCGAATTCAGCGCCAGCCGGCGACTGTCGTCCCGCACACGGCCCGCGCCGGCCAGCACCGTGAAGTCCGCTCCGGTAGCACTGTCCCGGGACGAGCTGATCGAAACCTTGCGGCAAACCGCGATCCTGACCGCCGACCAACTCGACGCGGTCACGGCGGCATTGCCTGCCAGAAACCTTGCGCCCGAAGCGCTGGTTGCGGAACTGCGCAATCGAGGCTGGTTGACGGTCTTCCAGACGCAAGAACTTCTGGAAGGTCGGGGGCCCGACCTCGTCCTCGGTCCCTACGTGCTCCTGGAACGCCTCGGCGCGGGCGGCGTCGGCCAGGTGTTCAAGGCGCGAGACCGCGACCGCGAGCGGCTCGTGGCTCTGAAAGTAATTCGCCCGGAATTGCTGCAAGATGCCGAGGTGCTGCGCCGCTTCTACCGCGAGATTCAGATCGTCGGCCGCCTCCATCACCCCAACCTGGTCGAGGGCTACGACTCCGGCCCCATCGGCGAGACGCATTGCCTGGTCATGGAGTACCTGGAAGGCGTTGACCTGGCGCAGCTGGTACGGGAACGCGGCCCGCTGCCGGTGGCCGGTGCGTGTGACTATGTCCGGCAGGCAGCCCTGGGACTACAGCACGCGCACGAACGGCAGTTGGTGCATCGCGACGTCAAGCCGGCCAATCTGCTCGTGAGCGGCGACGGCGAGTCCGAGACGTCGCCTCAACAAGTGAAAGTCCTCGACCTGGGCCTGGCGCGCCTGCGGCCGACCGGCGATGGTGAAATCACGGGCATGCTGACCGCCGGGCAGGCGACCAGCATGCTCACTCCGGCCGGTGCGTTCATGATCGGTACGCCCGACTACCTGGCGCCCGAGCAGGCCCTGGATTTTCACGCCGCCGACATTCGGGCGGACATCTATAGCCTGGGCTGCACATGCTATTTCCTCCTGACGGGCCAACCGCCCTTCCCTGGTGGCACACTGGCGCAGAAACTGCTTTGGCACCAGCAAGCCGAGGTGCCTGCCATTGAAGCGCTGCGTCCGGATGTGCCCGCCGCACTGGCCGAGGTGCTGCGGCGCATGCTGGCCAAGCGGCCGGAAGATCGCTGGCAGACTCCGGGCGAGGTGGCGACCGCGCTGAGCGATCCCGCCTATCAGAAACTCCGGCAACCGCCGCCCGCGTCGCTGCCGGCAGTCCCCGCGCCGGTACTGCACCAGACCACAGTGGCGCTGTCGCCCGCCAGACCCTCGCGACGCAAGTCCGCCGCGCTCTGGCCGCGCGCTCTGGTACTGGCGGTCGGCTGCGCCCTGGTGCTTTTTTTCGTCCGACCAGGACCGCAGGAAGCACCACTTCCGCAGCCGGTCGTAACGCCACCGACCGAG
>JAEUIF010001020.1 GCA_016795185.1 Planctomycetia bacterium
GTGACATCTCACGTCTCATACACGATTCGTCCGTGCTGCTGCGAGCGCGAAATCTGGTCGCTGGCATACAGGCCCGCCAGCACGAACTCGATGCACGAGGCCCGCACCGCCTCGTTCTCGCTGGCGTTGACCTCGAACGCCTTCTCCCAGGCTTTCGGCACCCGCTTGATGCGCTCGGCATAAGCCTTCGACGGCAACTGGTCGCCGACCTCGATCTTCACGCCCTTGCCGAAAATGTCGCTGATCTCCTTCAAGCCGTGTTCGTCCACGTATTCCTCGAAGACGGTCCTGATGGCCTCGGCCTGAATGGCTTCCAGCACCTGACGTTCGGACATCTGGTGCGAGCCCATCAGGTCGAGTTCGAGCTTGCCCAGCGAAGAGGCCGCCAGGTGGCCCAGGTCGCTGATGCGCGGTACAGCCGGTTTTTCGCCGAGGCGCACGCCGCGCTGCCGGGCGCTGGCCGCCATCGTCCGGTAGTTGGCGATGCTGAGTCGGGCACTGACGCCCGACGCCTGGTCGATGAACTTCGACTTGCGGGCGTTGATGCTGATCTGCTCGACGATCTCCTTCATGAAGGGCGGCACCAGGACCGGAAAGTCACCGCCCAGGTCGAAGCCTGCTTCCTGCTCCATGATCTCGATGCCGAGAGCGCGCTCGAGCGGGTAGTGCGTGTGGATGACCGTGCCGATACGGTCCTTCAACTGCGGAATCACCTTGCCGCTGCGGTTGTAGGTCGCGGGGTTCGCCGAGAACAGGATCAGCACGTCGAGGTCGAACTGCACCGGATAGCCGCGAATCTGCACGTCGCGCTCTTCGAGAATGTTAAACAGGCCAACCTGCACCAACTCGTCGAGTTCGGGAATCTCGTTCATGGCAAAGATGCCGCGGTGCAGTCGCGGGATCAGCCCAAAGTGCAGGGCTTCCTCGGAGGCCATGCTCGTGCCCGCTGCCAGCTTGGCCGGGTCGATCTCGCCGATGATGTCGGCGAACTTGGTGCCGGGCGACAAGCGCTCGGCGTAGCGCTGCTTGCGCGGCCACCAGGCAATGGGCACCTTCTCGGGCTCGCTGCCGGCCACTAGCCATTTACCGTGTTTAGTGATGGGCTTTTCGGGGTCTTCATGCACCGGCAGCGCGGGGTCGTCGATGTAGGGAATCTCGTCATCGAGAAAGTGGACCAGCGAGCGCATCAGGCGACTCTTGGCCTGACCCTTCTCGCCGAGGAACAACAGGTCGTGACCCGCGATCAGGGCGATGTTGATTTCGGGAATGACGGTGCTTTCGTAGCCGATGATGCCGGGAAAAAGCTCCTCGCCGCTGGCGAGCATCCTCAAGAAGTTGTCGCGCAGTTCTTGCTTGACCGTCTTGGAACGCCAGCCGCTGTCGCGCAGCGCTTGCAAGTTGGTCGGTCGGGCCGTGGATGGCATTATGGGACTCTGCTCCTCCAGGATAGCGCGGACGCGAGCTTCCGGGATGTGGGAATTATTCGGGTTGCAGGGGCCATAAGCATTATAGACCGGCAGTGCGAGCGCATCCACTGAGGGCCTGGTGAGACCGCGGAGAGTCTGCGGCTTCGGCAAGGCGGCGCGGTCGCGGGAAGGCTGTGCGTGGGCGCAGTCGTGCGTCGGCGGGTATCGCCTGGGCCGTCGATTTGCGCTGGCGCGGCCGGCGCGGTCGGCGGCGAGCGCGTATAATTGCACGCCGGCGCACCTCGGCGGAGCCGGTCCTGTCACCTGGAATCATCACCACTCGACGCGAGCTGCACGCATGGCCTCCACTCCCAAGAGCAGCCGTTGGCGCTTCGTGGCCATCCCGAGCGCCTTGTTGTCCCTGGTCCTGCTCGGGCAACAATCGGTTTTCGATTCGATTCTGCCGTTGGCGAGCGATGTTCCGGCCGTAACGGTCGCGGCCGACGAGGAAGCGACGCCGGACTGCGGGCCGGTCGTCGCCGAGGACGATCCGGTCCGCCAGCGGGCCGAACGGCTGGCGAGCCTGGGCGTCGAACGCTGGCACGCAGCCGGCCTCAAGGGCGCGGGCGTCAAGATCGCCGTGCTCGATACCGGCTTCCGAGGTTACCAGGAACACCTCGGCAAAGCGTTGCCCGCCAAGGTCAAGACCCGCTGCTTCCGCAACGACGGCAACCTCGAAGCGCGCGACAGCCAGCACGGCGTCCTCTGCGGTGAGGTGCTGCATGCCCTGGCACCGGCCGCCGAGATCATGTTTGCTACCTGGGAACCCAGTTCACCGGACCAGTTCCTCCAGGCCGTGCAGTGGGCGCGGTCGGAAGGCGCGCAGGTCATTTCCTGCTCGGTCATCATGCCCAGCTGGAGCGATTGCGAGGGCGGCGGGGCGATCCACGCCCGCCTGGCCAAGCTGCTCGGCGACGGCGAGAAGTCCGGCGACCTGCTCTGCTTCGCCAGCGCCGGCAACACCGCACGGCGGCACTGGTGCGGGGAATTCAAGGACGACGGCAAGGGCTGGCACGAATGGGAACCGGACCGCAGCGAGAACCGGCTGCGGCCGTGGGGCGTCGGCGAGCGCGTCTCGGTCGAACTGTGCTGTCCTGCTGGTTGTCGCTACCAGGTGCTGGTCCGCGACACGACCGACAAGGTAGATGTCGGCCAGGCGACTTCCAGCGGCTCCGCCGAGCGTAACTGCGCCATCGTCCGCTTCAACCCGGAGCTGAGCCATCGCTATCGCGTGAAAGTCAAGCTCGTACAGGGGCCGGCGAAACCGTTCCACCTGACGACCCTGGGCGGCGAGTTGGATGTCGCGACCCACAATGGCAGCATTCCGTTTCCGGGCGACGGCGCGGCGGTGCTGGCCGTGGGCGCGGTCGATGAAGAAGGCCGCCGGCAGAATTACTCCTCGTGCGGCCCGAACTCGCCCCGTCCCAAGCCGGACTTCGTGGCTCCGGTGCCGTTCACCACGCTCTGGCGCGACCGGCCCTTCACGGGCACTTCCGCTGCCGCGCCGCAAGCCGCCGGCCTGGCTGCTCTCTGCTGGGGACGGCACCCGGAATGGAAGGCCAGCCAGGTACGTGAAGCGATGCGCGCTTGGGCGCGCGACCTCGGGCCTCGCGGCCACGACCACGAGACCGGACACGGTCTCGTGATGCTGCCGACTCCCTGAAACGGAAAAGCCGCGGGCGGCTTCGCAGCAAAGACTCCGCGAAGCCGCCGGCGGCGATCGGACGGTTACTTCTTCTCGAAGACGAGCTTCCCGCCCAGATAGGTCCGCAGCACCTGCGTGTCCTTAATCGTTTCTTCCGGGCAAGTCAGGATGTCGCGATCGATCACGATCAGGTCGGCGAGCTTGCCTTCCTCCAGCGAACCCGTCTGGTCTTCCAGAAACATCAGGTGGGCGTTGTTGCTGGTGTAGAAACGCAGCGCCTGCTCGCGGGACAACGCTTCTTCCGGATGCAGCCCGCCTTCGTACCACCTCGCCTTGCGGGTGATGGTCGTCTGGATGCCCAGGAACGGGTTGTAAGGGTTGACGGAGCGGAAGGAGCCAATCTTCTGCATGTGGTCGGAACCGCCGCCCGCGATGACCCCGGCTTCCAGGAGGCTCTTGAGCGGCTGGAAATAACGTAGCCGGTCGTTGCCGAACTGAGCGGACAGCGTGCGGGCATCGAGGTAGAGCCAGGCAGGCTGGATGTCCACGACGACGCCGAGCTTCGCACACTGCGCGATTGCTTCCTGGCTCATGAAATTCGAGTGCGTCAGGCAAGGGCGGGTCTTGCGCACGTCCAACGACTTCGACAGGTCTTCGTAGACGTCCAGCAGGGTATGCACCGCGCCGTCGCCGACGGAATGCGCGGTGTACTGCAAGCCGGACTCGACGGCCGCTTGCACAAAGCCCTTCAGGCGGTCCTTCGAGATGTAGAGCAAGCCCTGGTACTTCGGGTCGTCGATGGAGTAAATCTTGCTGATGCCCCACGGCTGGCGCATGTAGGCGCTGCCGGTGAGCATGCCGCCATCGAGATACGTCTTGATGCCGATGATGCGCAGCAGTGGGTCGGGCTTGCGCAGCGGATGCTCGGCCACCTGCCGGATGCTCTTCTGCACGTTCTCGGCCGCGCCGCTGGTGCCGATGCTGTGCGAGATGGCCACCCGCAACGTTAATGCGTCCTGGTCGCGCAACTTCTGATACATGCCGATGGCCCCGCCGCTGGCGTCGCGGTCGATGATGCCTGTCAGGCCGACGGCGTTGTAGTCCCTGAAAAGCTCGAGTTGGCGGCCAATGCGGTCGGCCTCGCTGGCTTCCTTACCGCCGGACGGGCCGGTGCGCACGTACTTTTCGTAGGAGCGGATGATGCCCGTCGGCTCCCCGGTCTTTGGGTCGAGCGGCACATGGGCCGGGTCGGCGGGCTTGAAGGCTTTGTCGATCTTGTTGGCTTGCAGCGCCAGGCTGTTGAGCGAGGCATCCGGCCCGGTGGCGAAGATGACCGGATGCTTCGGAGCGGCCTCGTCGAGTTCGGCGCGGGTCGGGTAGCGTTGTTCCTTCAGCCGGGTGATGAAAATCTGCCGCATCTTGATCCAGCCGCCCTCGGGCACCACCTTGGCGCGCGCCCGGACATAGTCGAGCACATCCTGGATCGATTCCATGTCCGGAATGACATGGTCGAACTCGTGCATCGCCGCGCCCGTGGGGTGGACGTGCGAGTCGATCAGGCCAGGCAGCACGGTCTTGCCGGCCAGGTCCACGACCTGCGTGGTCGGGCCGCGCGTCTTCAAAACTTCCGCGTTGCCGCCGACCTTGAGCACCTTGCCGCCGCGCACGGCCAGCGCCTGGTGGATACTGAACTTGCGGTCCACGGTCACGACCTTGCCATTGTGCAGGATGAGGTCGGCATCCTGGGCGGCGGCGGCGGTGCAGCACAGCAGCGTGCCGAGCAGCGCGATCAACAAACGACTCTTCATGGGAGCAGACTCCAAAGGCTGACTGGCGCGGCCCGAATGATGGCAGACAGTCGAACGGCGACATCGTAAGGGACG
>JAEUIF010001029.1 GCA_016795185.1 Planctomycetia bacterium
ATGCGAAAGCGCGGCTCGGAATGATCGTATTCGGCGGGATTGGTTAGGAAGAACTGCTGGTAGGCCGCATCGGTCCAGCGCTTGACGATGTCGGTCCAGTAATCCAGCGTGGCCAGGCAGCGGTTGACGTCGATGCGTTCCGCGCCGGGCAATCCCTGCGCGCAGGCCAAATTGACGGCGGCGATGTCGAGCCGCGCCAGCTCCGCATCCGACAAGGAGATGAGCGAACGCCAATCCAGCATGAGGCTCTCCCGGTTGTGCGGGGTGGAGGGTAAGCCACGCTGTTTTGCCTGTCAAGCAATTTCTGCGGCTGCGTCAGCCAAACAGCCAAAGACTCTGCGACCCCGGCGCGCCGCCGGGGTTGGCTTCCTGATCTCTCCTTCCACGAAAGGACCACGCTCCATGCTGCGCCTGCTGACCTGCATCACCGTCCTGCTGACCGCCGGCTTCCTGGCCTTCGCTCAGAAAGCGATGACGCCCGATCCCAGCGGTCCCCGGCCCATCGACGCCGTCGATAGCGTCTGGATCGAGGACCTGACCTGGATGGAAGTGCGCGACGCCCTCAAAGCGGGCAAGACCACGGTCCTCGTGCCGACCGGCGGCGTGGAGCAAAACGGGCCGTACCTGGTCACCGGCAAGCACAACGTCGTGCTGAAGGGGCTGTGCGAAATCATCGCCCGCAAGCTCGGCAACACGCTGGTCGCTCCCGTGGTCGCTTTCGTCCCGGAAGGCGGCATCGAGCCGCCCAGCGGCCACATGAAGTACCCTGGCACCATCAGCCTGACGGAGGAAACCTACGAACGGCTGCTGACCGACATCTGCGCCTCGCTGAAGGCGCACGGCTTCACGCGCATCGTGCTGCTGGGGGACAGCGGCGGCAACCAGAAGGGCATGAAGGCCGTCGCCGACAAGCTCAACGCGCGGTGGGCCAGCGGCGCGGCGCGGGCCTACTTCATTCCGGAGTTCTACGACTACGGCGGATTGAATAAGTGGGTCGCCAGCCAGGGCATCAAGCAGACCGATGAAGGGCTGCACGATGACTTCGTGATGACGGCGCAGATGCTGGCCGTCGATCCCGCCTCGGCGCGGCACAAGCAGCGCGTGGCGGCGAAGAAGGCGACCATCAACGGTGTGGACGTCAGCGACCTGGCCAAGACCCAGGAATGGGGCCGGAAGATTTTCGACTACCGGGCGGACGTGACCATCAAGGCGCTGCAAGCGGCCACGGGGAAGTGAAACGTTGGCGCCGCGGGCATACTTGGCCTACTATCCTTGGTAGACGCTCGGTTGCGAATATCGCCAAGCACCTCTCGAAACCTGTTCCGCGAGGAACACCACCATGAAGCATTACCTCGCATTCTGTGCTTTGTTGCCATGCTTCGCGGATACCCGCCCGTACGACGGTCCTCCGAATCCGTCCAAGTTTCTGACGCAAACCGAAATCCAGGAACTGAAGGCGTACATCGCCAAACACCTGTCGAGCAAGGTTGGACCGACGCCGAAGCTGGTGCAGCCGCCGAAAACTCGTCTCGAACAGTGGGCACTCCGGCTGCTCGAGCCTGCCGCCAAGGCGAAGAACACCGAGGGGCGGCAGTGGGCGATTCTGCCGCCCCTCCGGGGCTGGCGGGATCGGTTGATCGTGTTCCCACGGCTTGCGCCGTGGGCTACAACGCTTGCGCCCCTCCGGGGCTCAGAGCGGTCGAGATTCGCTCCACCGATGCGCGATTTGCCATTCTATTCGTTAGAAATGTAGGGTCCGCTGGGCGGACCATGAACCCCGATTCATCGAGCGTTCACGGTCCGCCCAGCGGACCCTACGGAAATATCGCCCAATGGCTGGCTGCTACTTCTTGCCGATCAGCTCATCCGCCAGCGCGCCCGCGTTGTAGACCTTGCGCAGCGCCTCGATGATGCCGGCCGAATGCACCGACACGGCTCGCGCCTGGTCGTCGGTGTAGATGAAGTCCAGCACCAGCGACTGGATGTTGCCGTCGAAGATCAGGCCGACCACCTCGGCTTCCTTGTTGATGACCGGGCTGCCCGAGTTGCCGCCGATGATGTCGGCCGTGCAGACGAAGTTGAAGGGCGTGTTCATGAACGCCTTGTCCTTTTCCAGCTGCGGACGCAGCTTGACCCAGCGCTCGGGCAGGTCGAAGGGTGGCTGGTTCTTGTGGTCGTCGGAGCGCTCGAACAGCCCGGAATAGGTCGTCTCGAAAGGCACCTTCTGGCCGTTCTCCTCAAAACCCTTCACGGTGCCGTAGGCCAGCCGCAGGGTGAACGTGGCGTCCGGATAGGTGCTGGTACCTTCCACCGCGAACTTGGCCTTGGCCAGCTGGCCATACGCCTGCTGCTTGAGTTCGCTCTGTGTTTCCACGACCTTGCGCACGTCGCGGGCTTCCTGGTCCACCAGCTTGGCCAGGGCGATAAACGGATCCTGCGAGGCTTCGACGGCCTTCGCGCCGCCGTCGTACAGCTTCTTGCGCGTCTCCACGTCCTTGAGCTTGCTGCCGGTGATCAGCTCCGCGGCGCGCTGGCGGGGCGACTTGCCGGCCAGCACCTTCTGCACCAGCGGGTCAGTCGAGCCCAGCTGCCCGCAGAGGAAGGTCAGCGAATCGCCCAGCTTGACGATTTCCAGGTCGTCGTGAATCGGCTCGTCCGAGAACAGTTGCAGTTTGAGCGGCTCCTCGTTCGAGCTGCGGAACTCGCGCAGCCGCTCACCGTCCGGCTTGGTGCGTTCCTCGGCGGCCCGCACCAGCGTGCGGGCCGTGCTGAACAGCGTGCTGTTGAAGCCGAAGCCGCGCTCCAGCAGGTTGTAGCGCTGGGCCACCTTGCCGATCTCTTCCTGGGCCTTGGCGATGTTGTCCCAGGCGGGCAGGGCATCCTTCAGCTTGGGGTCCTTGGCCACCGCTTCGCGCAGCTTCTGCTCGGCGGTCTTCTTGCGGCCCATCAGGCCGGGATCGAGCAGGCCCGCCAGGCCGCCGTCGCGCGCCTTGCGGCTGTTCTGGATGCCGAACAGCTCGTCCTTGGCGCGACGGGCGTTCTCCTCGCTGCGGTCGCTGTAGACCTTCAGCATCACTTCCAGCCGGTTCAGAATCTGCATCAGGTTCGGGAACTGCTTGTCGCGCATGTATTCCAGCTCGGCCACGGTGTTCAACCGGCTGGTGCGGCCGGGGTGCCCGGAGACGAAGACCAGTTCGTTGTCCTTCGCGCCGGACTTGCTCCAGCGCAGCCAGTGCTTGAGCTTTACCGGCTTGTCGTCCTCGTAGACGCGGAAGAAGCAGCAGTCGAGGTCGTAGCGCGGGTACTCGAAGTTATCCGGGTCGCCGCCGAAGAAGGCGATCTGCTGTTCGGGCGCGAACACCAGCCGGATGTCGGTGTAGCGCTGGAACTGGTAGAGGTGGTACTGGCCGCCTTGGTAGAGCGTGACCACATCCGCGCGGGACTTCTTGGGGTCCTTGCCGGCCAGGGCCGCTTTCTCGATCTCGGCCATGACCGCGCGCCGCGCCTTGAAGGCTTCCTCGGCCGAAGCGCCGGACTTGACGGCGGCGTTGACCTTGTCGGTCACGTCGTCGATGGAGGTCAGCACGTTCAGTTCGAGGTCCACGCACTTCACTTCCTCGGAGCGGTTCTTGGCGAGGAAGCCGTCGCGCAGGTAGTTCTTGTCCTTGGTGCTGATCTTCTGCAAGGCATCCGCGCCAACGTGGTGATTGGTCATCACCAGACCGTCCTCGGAGACGAACGACCCGGAGCCGCCGCTGTTGAAGCGCACGGAGGACTGCTGGACGTGGTCCAGCCAGTCCTTGGTCGGTGTGAAGTTATGGCGGTCCTTGAGGAGCTTGAGCGGTGGGTTGTTGAACAGCCACATCCCCTCATCCGCGTGCGTGACAGTGCATGACATGAGCAAGACACCCAGGGCGGCCAGCGCCGCCCGCTTGGAAAACCAGGGGTTCATCGGGAATCTCCAGGTGGAATCGTTCGAGCGAGCGGCGGGGTTCAGCCCCGCCGTGTGCGGCTCATCTCCCACGGCGAGGATAAACCCCGCCGCTCGCTTGCCGCAATCAAACGTGGTCGATCGCACCATTACATCGTCGGCGCTGCCGGTTCCTCGGCCGCCGGCTTGAACACCTTGCCCATGCCGACCAGGACGATGAACGCGATCAGCGGCACGAACAGGCCCAGCGCGACCAGGTCGGCGTTGCTGAGCGGCCCCAGCACCTTGACGTTGTCGAGCCGCGCGGTGGCCGAACTGAAATTGAAGCGGTCCTTGAAGCTGGGCGCGAACTCCAGGAACGCCACTACCACGCCGGCCAGCGAACCGCCAGCGATGTAACCCGACGCCAGCAGCACGCCGGGGCTGGTTTCGGACTTGCGAATGGCCTCGATCTCGGCGCGAGCGCGGGCCTCGGGGTCGTCGCCCGCCGCTTCGACGCTGGCCGCGGACTGCTTCGCCTGCCAGGCGTCGATGCCCCAACGGACGATGCCGCCGATGAAGATCGGCACCGAATACTGAATCGGCACGTACACGCCGACCGCGAAGGCCAGCGACGACACGCCGCACAACTCCATCGTCACGGCGATCATGGCTCCGATCAGCACCAGGCTCCAGTTGAGCTTCTGCGTCAGTACACCATCAATGATGATGCGCATCACCTGCGTCTTCGGGGCGTCGAAGCGGGTGTTCTCCGTATCCTCGTACTTCTCTACGCTGCCCGAGCCAGTTTCGGTCCACTCGACCTTGCCCGATTCCGGGTCCACCAGCACCTTGCCTTCCGGGTCGCTGCTGGCGAACTTGAACCGAGCGGTATCCCAGACCAGGTAGGTCTTGCCGTCGTAGGTCTGCTTTTCCGTGAGCTTGGTGCGTTCATCGGGCGTCAGCGTGTCCTTGTGCTTCCGCTTGATGATGCCGCTGATGGTCGGGTCTTTCAGGAAGTCCACCTGTCCCGTTTCCGGATTGACCAGGAAGCGGCCTTCCGGCGCGGTGCCCTCGGGCACCTTGATGAGATCGGGCGGACTGTTCTGCTCGCGCGTAAAGACTTCGCGGCGCGTGTCCCAGATCAGGTATTCCTTGCCCTGATAGGTTTCCTTCTCCGTGAGCTTGGCACGCTGTTCCGCGTTCAGGACCACCACCTTGCCGCTGGGGTCTTTCGGCAGAAAGACCCTGTCGTTGCTGTAGATCGTGCCGGCGGCGTTGAAGGCGAGCAGCGTGCCGCCGATGACCAGGGCCGAAACCAGCGCGCCGACGAGAATGGCGTACTGCATGGCTTTCGGCGTGCCGCCCACCAGGAAGCCGGTCTTGAGCGATTGCGCCGTGGTGCCGCCGTTGGAAGCCGCGATGCAGACCACCGCCGCCACGGACAGGGCCAGCAGCCGGTCGCGCGGGCTGGTCATGCTCAGGGCCAGGAAGATCAGGCAGGTGAGCATCAGGGTCGCCACCGTCATGCCGCTGATCGGGTTCGACGACGAGCCGATCTCGCCCGTCAACCGCGACGACACCGTCACGAAGAGGAAGCCAAACAGCAGCACCAGCAGCGCGCCCAGTACCGCGCTGACCACGCCGACCTCGGTCATCAGGAACAGGGCCAGCAGAGCCAGTAAACCCAGGCTGCCCAGAATGACGACGCGCATCGACATATCGTTCTCGGTGCGTTCGATACTCAATTCACCGTCACCCGCGCCGCCGCGCACCGAGGCCATGCCGGACTGGATCGAACGCACGATCATCGGCAGCGTCCGCGTCATGCTGATGAGGCCGGCCGCCGCCACGCAACCCGCGCCGATGTAGAGCAGGTAATTGTTGCGGATGTCCGAGATGCCCATGTCCTTGATGGCCTTGGTCGTGCTGGGCGGAATCGCGGTCGGCGCGTGCTCGCCGATGAAGAAGATCGACGGAATGATGACCAGGTAGCCGAGCACCGCGCCGGCCATCATCACGGCGCTGGTGCGATAACCGATGATGTAGCCGACGCCCAGTAACTCCGAGGCCATGTCGGCGGCGAAGACCGCCGCCTTGTTGATGACGCCGATCGGCACGGCGACGGTTTCCTTCACCGCGCCCATGCCGATGGTCAGCCATTTGTGCAGGAAGGCGATGCCGAAGCCGACGAACACGGTCGCGCCGGTGGTGCCGCCCTTCTCGCCGGAAATCAGCACCTGGGCCGCCGCCACGCCTTCGGGATAGAGCAGCGTGCCAGGCTGCCCAGGGCGGCCGTGCATCTTGACGATGAACGCGCGCCGTAGCGGGATCATGGCCAGGATGCCGAGCAAGCCGCCGAGGATTGAGACGACCATCACGCGCGCCAGGTCCATCTCGAAGCCGAGCATCAGCAGCGCCGGCATGGTCACGCCGACGCCGAAAGCGATCGACTCGCCCGCCGAACCGCTGGTCTGCACGATGTTATTTTCGAGGATGGTCGCCTGCCGGAAGCCGAACGCCTTCGACAGACCACGAAACAGCGTGATGGCCAGCACCGCGACCGGAATCGAGGCCGACACGGTCATGCCGACCTTCAGGACCAGGTAGAGCGAGGATGCCGCGAAGATCAGGCCCAGCGAGGTGCCGAGGACCACGGCCGAGAGGGTCAACTCCGGCATGTGCGCCGCGGCCGGCACGTAAGGTTGAAAGCGGTTCTCTGGTATCCCCGGCGCGGACGGGCTGGCGGTGATGCTGGTATCGGCTGGCGCGGACATGGCCAAGGGCTCCTTGCCGGTCGTGATTGTCTAACAGCTGTGCATAGATTGGCGGCTGCCTGGGCGGATTGCAAGGGAAAGTTGCCGTTCCTCCCCGGCGAGCGGCGGGGGGGGGGCCGCGGTTGTAACCGCCCAAAGCGGGGGGGGCAACAACGGGGGGACGCCCCCCCCACGCCCCCCAACGCCCCGGGGAGGGCGCGGCGGTCTAGCACCCCCG
>JAEUIF010001051.1 GCA_016795185.1 Planctomycetia bacterium
GCATGTCAGGCCTTTGAAGGCTATTTATTGTATTCTGTTGTAGGCTTGTGCGGCGAAGTGAAGTTTGGGTCTGCCTACATTGGGCTCTGCATGGGCGTCGAAGGCAAGGGTGGAGACGGCAAGGAAGGCAAGGGCGGCGAAGGTAAGGGCGGCGACCCCAAGGCCGGCGGTGACGGCAAGGGTGGCGAAGGCAAGGGTGGTGAAGGCAAAGGCGGCGACCCCAAGGCCGGTGAAGGCAAGGGTGGTGAAGGCAAGGGCGGTAAGGGCGGCGAAGGCAAGGGCGGCGAAGGCAAGGGCGGTAAGGGTGGCGAAGGCAAGGGTGGCGAAGGCAAGGGTGGCGACCCGAAGGCCGGCGGCGGCGAGGGTAAGGGTGGCGACCCGAAGGCCGGCGGCGGCAAGGGTGGCGAAGGCAAGGGCGGCGACCCCAAGGCCGGCGGTGACGGCAAGGGCGGCGAAGGCAAGGGCGGTGAGTCCAAGTCCGGCGGCCAGGGCAAGGGTGAAGCCAAGGGCGGCCAGGGCAAGGGCGGTGAAGGCAAGCCCAGCGAAAGCAAGGGCGGCGGCAAGGGCGGCGAAGGCGGCCAGGGCAAGGCCGGCGAAGGCAAGGGTGGTGAAGGCGGCGGCGGCGGCGGGCAGCCCAAGGCCGGACAACCCCAGCAGCCCAAGACCCCCGGCAAGGAGCAGGTCGAAGACGCCATTGCCAAGCAGCAGAAGGCCCAGGAAGACATCCGCAAGAAGGATAACCCCCAGGCTTCCGGCAACCAGGACGACGCCATCAAGAAGCTGGACGACGCCCGCAAGAAGCTGGAGGAAATCCTCCGCCAGCTCCGCGAGGAGGAAATCGAACGCCTGCTCGCCCAGCTGCAAGCCCGCTGCGAGTACATGCTCCAGCTTCAGAAGGAAGTCTACGAGGGCACCGTCCGCGTCGATAAGGCCATCGGCGAGCATGCCGACAAGAAGCCGACCCGTCCGGACGAGCAGAAGTCGCAACAGCTGGCCGACCGCGAGGCCCTGATCGTGGCCGAGGCTACCAAGGCCAAGAACCTGATCGAGGCCGAGGGCACGGCCGTCGCGTTCGCCGAGCAGTTCATCCAGGTCATCGACGACATGAAGAACGTCCAGAAGCGACTGAACAAGACGGACGTCGGCCTGTTCACGCAGAAGATCGAGCTGGACATCATCGGCACCCTGGAAGAAATGATCGAAGCGCTGAAGAAGGCCCAGAAGGACATGAAGGCGCAGCAGGGCCAGCCTGGCCAGCCCGGCGAGCAAGGCCAGCCCGCACCGAAGAACCTGATCGACCTGATCGCGGAACTCAAGATGATCCGCTCGATGCAGGTGAAGGTCAACAAGCGCACCGAGGATTACGGCAAGCTCTACCCCGGCGAACAGGCCGACGACTCCGACATCCGCGGTGAGCTGAAGAATCTGGGCGAACGTCAGGACAAGATCAAGAAGATCGCCAACGACATCGCCACCGAACGTAACAAGTAGGCGAATGCCAAACCCAGGAGCCGCCTGGCTCCTGGGTCCGGTTCATCCCTTGGGCTGCGGCCGGGCTTTCAGGCGCGGCCGCAGCCCAATTGCCATCCGGTCCACGTAGAAGAGAAGATCGCATATCCCCGTGAGGATTTATCATGTCACGGTTGTTTGCCAGCCTGTTCGGACTGCTGCTCGCCGCGCCCTGCTTCGCCGCGGATGTGCAGCTGCACCTGCTGCCCAACGAAACGCTCAAGGGCGAACTGGTCGCCATCGATAGCAAGAACATCGTGCTGAAGACCGACCAGGGCGAAGTGACCCGCCCGCTGATGAACGTGCTGCAACTCGAACTGCAAGCGCCGCCGGCGAACCTCGCGGGCAGCTTCACGCAGATCGGGCTGACCGACGGCACGGTGCTCAACTGCAAGCCCGACGGCTTCGTCTTCAAGGACAAGAAGGTCGAGCTGTCGCTACTGGGCGACCAGAAAGTCGAAGTGCCCCTCGGCGCGCTGGCCTACGTCCTCAAGGACGCTCACGACCCGAAGATCCGCCACCACGCCGACTGGATGTCCATCAGCAAGGGCAAGCGCAGCCACGACATGCTGGTCAAGTGGTTCCAGGGCCGGCTGAATGGCCTCGCGGGCTCGTTCCCGGACGGCAAGGACAGGAGCCTGAACTTCATCCTCGACGGCCGCGACACGGCGGTGCCCATCGACCTGACCAACAAGACCGTGCAGGGCTGCATCTTCGTCAACCGGCTCGATCCCAGTTCGCCGCCGCAGCTGTGCAAGCTGCACGACATGCACGGCAACCTGCTAATCGTCGCCGCGCTGGAAACGAAGGACGGCGCGAGCTTCGCGGTCACCACCGTGGGCGGCGCCAAGTTCGACTTCGGCCGCACGCTGGTCGCCCGCGTCGATTACAGCGCCACCAAGCGCGTCTTCCTGTCGGACCTGGAAGCCGGCGTGGTACGCGAGCCGGGCGAGGACTTCCTCGACCGCTACCGCCGCGACCGGACCATCGACGGCGGCAAGCTCCAGATCAACGGTCAGAAGTTCGACAAGGGACTGTTCCTGCCCGCGCCGACCAAGCTCGAATACAAGCTCGACGGTGAATACACCGAGTTCAGCGCCGTGGTCGGCGTCGACGAAGTGGTGCGCGGCAAGAGCCATGTCCGCTTAATCGTCGAGGGCGACGGCAAGGAACTGTTCGCCGAGGAGTTCAAGCGACAGGACAAGAGCAAGCCCGTGAAGCTGAACATCAAGGACGTGCAGACCCTGCGCATCAGCGTCGAGCCGGTCGAGCCCCTGGCCGTTTTCGGCAGCCACCTGAACCTGGCGGACGTGAAGATCAGCAAGTAACGTTTAGCCGCGAGCCCAAGGCGAGCGCTTCAACGTTCAAGCGCTCGCCTTCGGCTCGCGGCTAAACCTCTCAGAGGACCACCCGATGATTCGACCTCGTTGTCATACGTTGCGGACCTCGGCCGTGCTGCTGGCGGCCAGTCTGCTGTCGGCCGCGTTCGCCGCAGCGCCGCTCAGCGCCCAGGACGTGGACCCGCGCATCCTCGAAGCGGAGCAGAAGCGCATCGCCGTCGTTGAGAAGGTGCGGCCCGCCGTGGTCGCCATCTTCGGCAAGGGCGGCAACGGCGGCGGTTCCGGCGTGCTGATCGACAAGGAAGGCTTCGCGCTGACGAACTTCCACGTCGTCCAGGGCTCCGGCCCGGTCATGAAGTGCGGCCTGCCGGACGGTGTGCTCTACGACGCCGTGCTGGTCGGGCTCGACAAGGTCGGCGACGTGGCCCTCATCAAGCTGCTGCCCAAGAAGGAAGGCCAGCCGTTTCCGTTCGCCGTCATGGGCGATTCCGACCAGTGCAAGGCCGGCGACTGGTCGCTGGCGATGGGCAACCCGTTCCTGCTCGCCACCGACTTCACACCCACCGTCACCTACGGTCTGATCTCCGGCGTGCATCGCTACCAGTACCCCGAAGGCAAGGGCCTGCTCGAGTACACGGACTGCATCCAGATCGACACCTCGATCAACCCCGGCAACTCCGGCGGTCCGCTGTTCAACATGAACGCCGAACTGGTCGGCATCAACGGCCGCGGCTCGTTCGACAAGCGCAGCCGGATCAATTCGGGCGTCGGCTATGCGATTTCGATCAACCAGATCAAGAACTTCCTGGGCCACCTCTACGCCGGCATCGACACCGACCACGCCACGCTCGGCGGCGAGGTACGGACCGAGGACGAGGACGGGCTGGCCGCCCGCCTGGTGCTGCGCAGCATTCTCGACCAGTGCGACGCCCGCCGCCGCGGCCTGGAACCTTCCGACGAACTGATCGAGTTCGCCGGCCGCCCGCTGACCACCACCAACCAGTGGAAGAACATCGTCGGCATCTTCCCCAAGGGCTGGCGGCTGCCCCTGACCTACCGCAAGGGCAACGACAAGAAGGAAACCCTGGTCCGCCTGATGGGCTACATGGCCAAGGAGATCGACGACCAGGGCAAGCCGGCGAAGCCGAACCAGCCGAATCAGCCCATGCAGCCGCCCACCGGCCCCGCCGCGAAGCTCTACGAGCCAAAGCCGGGCTACTCGAACTTCTACTTCAACAAGGTGTCGCGCGACCGCCTGCTGGCGAATTTCAAGAAGCACGGCGACTTCGCCAGCGTCGGTGGCGAATGGGCCATCGAGGGCGGCGCGGACCTGCCGCGCAAGAAGGGTGCTCCGGTCAGCGTGCGCATCGCCGACGAGAAGGCGCCGGACGGCAAACAGGGCAAAACCACCATCAAGCTCGACCTCGACGGCCTGAAGTACGATCTCGAACCGCTGAAGCAGGGCCAGGACGCCCGCACGCTCCGCCAGCCCAACGGCAGCGGCGGCCTGATGCTCGCTTTGCACCACTACCGCCAGCTGCTGACGCGCGGCGAGAAGGGCTTCGTCGAGCAGTTCGTGCATGGCGGCCACGAACCGTTCTACCCGCCCCGCGCGGATGGCAAGGAGCCCAAGAACCTGAAGGACCTGCGCGTCGATTGCGAGGTACTGCTCACCGAAGAAGCCGACGTGGTCACCAAGTGGTACTTCTCGCTCAAGGACCACACGCTGCTCGGCTTCGAGGTCTGGGTGGAGCAGCAGGAAGACCCCTGCGAAGTGTTCCTCTACGACTACAAGCCGGTCGACGGCCGCAACCTGCCGCAGCGGATGGAAATCCGCTTCGGCAACGAGCGCTTCGGCACCCTGCACCTGAATAACTACAAGCTGGCGAAGTCGAGCTGAGGACGGGGCGAATCTGGTAGGGTCCGCTGTGCGGACCACTGAACCCCGATTACGCAAGGGTGCATGGTCCGCACAGCGGACCCTACAGATGACGAGACCCGTAGGGTCCGCTGTGCGGACCACTGAACCTCCGATAGAGCAAAGGGTGGTCCGCACAGCGGACCCTACAGAAGATTACGAGTTGGCGAAGTCGAGGTTGAGTGACGTGCGCCCGACCGGGGCGAGGAGATACGCATCATGTTTCGCATTCGATCCATCGTCTGCTCGCTGACCGCCGCCGCGGGCCTGCTGCTGGCCGGTTCGGTCTTCGCCCAGGACCGGTTCGGCAACGTCAGCGACCAGGTCAACAAGAAGATGGTGAAGCTGTTCGGCGCGGGCGGCTTCAAGGGGCTGGCGGCCTACGGCACCGGCATGATCGTCTCGCCGGACGGCTACGTGCTGACAGTGGCCAGCCATATTCTCGATACGACCGACCTCCGCGTCCACCTGTCGGACGGCCGTCGCTTCGACAACGTCAAGGTGGTGGCCATCGAGCCGGTGCTGGACGTGGCGCTCATCAAGCTCGACGGCGTCAAGGATTTGCCCTACTTCGACATCAGCGCTTCGGCCTCCAAGCCCTTGGCGCAGACAGGTGATTGGATCCTGGCTTTCAGCAACCAGTTCCAGATCGCCACCCGCGACGAACCGATGTCGGTGATGCGCGGCACGATTCAGTCCTTCACCAAGCTGCAAGGCCGGCGCGGCGTCTTCGAGGCGTCCTACAACGGCGACGTCTACGTCATTGACGCCATCACCAACAACCCCGGCGCCGGCGGCGGCGCGCTGACCAACCGCAAGGGCGAACTGCTCGGCATCATCGGCAAGGAGCTGCGCAACACCCAGAGCGATACCTGGATCAACTACGCCATGCCGCTCCAGGCCAAGATCGAGGTGCAGCTCGAAAACGAGAAGAAGTCCGTCAGCTTGGTGGAGTTCGTCGAGAAGACCCTCAAGGACGGCAAATGGCAGCGGCTCGACGTGCTGGTCATCAAGGGCGGGCAGAAGGGCGAGACCGGCATCCGGCTGGTGCAGGACGTGGTCGAGCGGACGCCGCCCTACGTCGATGTCGTGCTGCCGAACTCGACGGCCGCCAAGGCCGGCGTGAAGCCCGACGACCTGATCGTCTACATCAACGGCGAGCAGGTGCCGAGCGTCAAGTTCTACAACGAGATCATGGGCAAGTTCAGCCCCGGCTCGAAGCTGGTCGTCGAGGTGCGCCGCGGCGACAAGCTCAAGACCGTGGAATTGGAAGTCGTCCCGCCGACGGGCAAGCTGGTGCCCAAGAAGTGAATTGTTGGTAGTTCCGCCTTCAGGCGGCGAGCGACTCCACCGCTTGAAGGCGGAACTACGAACGCCCGAGCCGGATGGTTCTCCGCAACTTCCGCGCGGCGGAAATCCTGGGAACAAGAAAACTCGAACCGACCACCCTGAGCAGACAAGGGATAATAACCATGCAGCCGAGAGCCTACCTGTTGTCGCTGGCCGCCGTCGCCTTTCTGGCGGGCGGCTTGCGTTCGGCGCGCGCCCAGGAAGACATCAACGACCTGTACGAGAAGGCCGCGAAGGCGGCGGTGGCCAAGGTGGCCCCGAGCGTGGTGCAGATCGAGACCACCGGCGGCACGGATATGATCGCCGTCGGCAAGCAGGGCATGCAGGTCCGCAAGGGCGTCGGCCCGACCACCGGCGTCATCGTCTCCGGCGATGGCTACGTCATCTCCAGCGCCTTCAACTTCGTCAACAAGCCGACGGCCATTTTCGTGACCGTGCCTAGCCACAAGGAACGCTACGTGGCCAAGGTGGTCGCCAACGACCAGACGCGCATGCTGACGCTGCTCAAGATCGAAGCCAACGGGCTGGCCGTGCCGCAGGCCGCTCCGGTGAAAGACTTCAAAATCGGCCAGACCGCTCTGGCGCTGGGCCGCACTTTGGAACGCGCGGACGACCGCGAACTGACTGGGCTGCCGTCGGTCTCGGTGGGCGTGCTGAGCGCGCTCCACCGCATCTGGGGCAAGGCAGTGCAGACGGATGCCAAGGTGTCGCCGGTCAACTACGGCGGGCCGCTGGTGGACATCACCGGCAAGGTCATCGGCATCCTGGTGCCCGCGTCTCCGAACGATGAGGGCGCGACCGCCGGTCTGGAGTGGTACGATTCGGGCATCGGCTTCGCCATCCCGCTGGAAGACATCAACGGCGCGCTGCCCCGGCTGCGTCAGGGCACCGACCTGCGCCGCGGGCTGCTCGGCATCACCATGCAGGGCGGCGACAAGTACGCTCTGCCGGCGACGGTCTCCACGGTCGCCCCGGACTCCGCCGCCCAGAAGGCGGGCTTGAAGCCGGGCGATGAGATCATCGAAGTGGACGGCAAGCCCGTGCAAAGCCAGGCCCAGTTGCTGCATGCCACCGGCGGCAAGTACGAGGGCGACACGGTCAACCTGAAGCTCAAGCGCGGCAACGAAACCGTCGAAATCAAGGACATGAAGCTGGCCGGTTCGCTGACCGCCTTCCCGCACGCCTTCCTGGGCGTGGTGCCGCTGCGCGACGACCCGGATGCCGGCGAGGAAATCCGCTACGTCTATCCGAAGAGCCCCGCCGACGCCGCCGGCCTGAAGTCAGGCGACCGCATCACCAAGATCGGCCTGGGCGCCGGTCCGCTCCAACCGTTCAACGGCCGCGACCAGCTGACTGCCCGGCTCAACACGCTTCAGCCCGCGACCGAGGTCAAGCTCGAAGTCATCCGCAAGGCCGACAAGAAGACCGAGACCGTGACGGTCAAGCTCGGCGCACTGGTGGACGCGCTGCCCGACAAGCTGCCCGAGCTGGCCACGATGAAGCGCGCCCTGGAAGCCCCCAAGGGCGGCAAGGCACCGCCGAAGCAGGACAAGAAGGCCGAGACCGGCATGCTGAAGCGGACCAACCAGACCCGCGACCACGAATACTTCATGTACGTGCCGGAGACTTATGACCCGAACGTCTCGCACGCCCTGTTGCTCTGGCTGCACCCAGTCGGCAAGGGCAAGGACAAGGACCTCGAAGACTTCCAGGCTGCCTGGAAGGACATCTGCATCGACCACAACATCATCCTGGTGATGCCCAAGTCCGACAACGAGAACGGCTGGCTGGGCAGCGAGTCCGAGGCAGTCGTGGGCATCGTGCAAGACGTGCTGGGTCAGTACACCATCGACCGCCAGCGCGTGGTCGCGCACGGCATGGGCATCGGCGGCCAGATGGCCTACTACCTGGGCTTCACGGCCCGCGACCTGATCCGCGGCGTGGCGGCCACCGGCGCGGTAATGACCAGCCCGGTCAAGGAAACGATCCCGAACCAGCGCTTGCAGTTCTTCGTGGTGGCGGGCGGCAAGGACCCGCTGGCGAAGGACATCCAGGAAAGCAAGAACAAGCTGACGACGGCCAAGTTCTCCGTGGTCTACCGCGAAATCCCCGAAATGGGCCATCAGTATCTCGACGCGAAAACCCTCGACGACCTGGTGAAGTGGCTCGATTCGCTGGACCGCCAGTGACCGCGCCCGCTCGCGGCTTCGCAGACAACTTTGACAACACTCACCGGCCCCCGGAGAATGGTTCTCCGGGGGTTGTCTTTTTGGTGGTTTGCCATGAGTGGGCACGATGTGACAACCGAACGAGAGCAATGGCTGGCAAGTGCTGACATAGTCGGGAACTTGCTGGGGGAGTTGGGCGTCTTGCCACACGACCGCAGGTTAATCTATTTTACCTGGCTTTGCTGTGAAAGAACCTTGAATCTCTTGCATGATGCGCGGAGTCGCAAGGCAGTCGAGACTCTACGAAGTCTCGTGGACGGCGATATCGAACCGGGTGAATTGGCAGCCATTCGCCAAGAGGCCGAGGTCGCCCATCAGCAGGCAGCCGCTGCGTATCAAAACGGCTTAGGCAGCGCAGCAATTTGCAACGCGACCGCGGCCGCCTACAGCGCGATTGCGGCTTCGGTGAATGACGATTGGGGTCTCAGTTTCGAGATCACATATTCTGATGCTGCCAGGGAAGCCAGTCGGCGCGCCGCCCATGCCATCGCGGACACTTCTCCCAATCAATGGATGTCGGTCAACGCCGCAGAACGGACCCGCCAGGCGAGCATGATCCGTTGTCTATTCGACGATCTATCCGTATCCGTTCTGTGAACCACACCCCCGGCGCGCACCGAAAGCGCCGGGCGGCACGGGACGGCGGGACGAGGAAGGTGACGGACGGGAAGTGCCGGCGGCGCGGCGGCTTCACGAACTGTTCGGCGGCCGGG
>JAEUIF010001071.1 GCA_016795185.1 Planctomycetia bacterium
GCGAAGAGATCGAGTTGGTGCAGAAAGCCTGGCACATCTGACACGTCGCCCAGCCATTCGACAGCCAGACCGTCTGCCTGTCGGCGCAGTTGCTCGAAGTAGGCATCCGCGCCCACTTCCGGCCCGCCCGCGATACGCAGCACGTGCGGCGGCAAGCGCGGTGCGGCCAGGCGCAGGGCCGTCAGCAGTTCTTCAAGCTTCTTCTGCGGCGAGATGCGCGCCGCCGTACCAATGATGACTTTGTCGCCGCGCGGACGGTCGCCTGGGACGAGGGCCGGCAACGGCACCCCGTTGGCGATGACATGCACCGGGCAGCCCAGCGCACTGGCTGCCTGCTCGGCCTCCGCGCGGTACTTGACGATGACGCCCGCGAGCCGCCGGCCGTAGTCCCGCGCGTCGCGATACGGCAACCCCGGTCGGGGCCGCATGAAATAGCGCTCCAGCGCCGCGAAGTACATTTCGCCAGGGCTGATATCGAAGACGGGCACATCGAGCAAGGCATCCGCGAGCAGCAACTTGTACTCGAAGATCGCGTTCCAGAAGAGCACGGCCTGCGGTGGGTCGGCGTCCAGCCGTTCGAGCAGTAACTCTACCGGCCCCACCGGATCGATCGTACCGGCGGGTGGCAGGGCCAGCACGGGAATGCCGAGCATTTCCAGACTCTGGCGTCCCGCCGTTGGCCAGTCCGGTTCCTCTTGCAATACGGCGGCGCGCACCGGAATGCCCGCCCGGTGCAGTTCGCCCAGCAGCCGGCGCGCGCTGGACTGCGCGCCACCCGTGGAGAAGTTGTTGGCGATCAGCCAGAGGCCGCGACCGGGCTGCCGGTTGTGGGTCGCCACCGCGCGCGGATACAGGCGCGCATACTGCTCGGCCATGCGCCCGCGCGTGAAGTGCGTCGCGGCCAGGGTCGCGCCGTTCGCCGGTGGAGCAACGGCGAGAGCGGCCAGCGCCTTCGCGAATTGCTCCGGCGTCGTGTCCAGAGGCAGCACGGTGAGAGCGGGATGGTCGCGGGCAATTTCAGCGGTACCGCCCGCATCCGTGGCAACCACGGGCCGCCCGGCCGCGAGCGCTTCGAGATGCGCCAGGCTCAGGCCCTCGTGGGCGCTCGTGGACACGAGCACGTCGGCGGCGGCCAGCAGTGTGGGCACATCCTCGATGGGGCCGCGCCAACGAACCGTTTCTTCCAGACCGAACCGCGCGATTTCCTGGTTCACCTCGGCCACGGCCACCTGGGCGAGCGGGTGCGGCCAGACGTGATCGCCGGCCAGGATCAGATGCACGGCGCGGTCCGGCAGCCGCGCACGCAGCGCGGCCACAATAGCGGGCAGCAGGTGTAGTCGCTTTTGTGGCCGGGGATTGGCCAGGGCGACGAGCACGAAGTCGCCGTCGTCAAGTTTCAGCGCTCGACGCATTCGCCGCGCTCGCTCTGGCAGCGCAGGCGATGACTGATACGGCGCGCAGTCGATGCCGTTCCAGACGGTGCGCGTCGGCACGTTCGGCGCGTTCACTTGCAAGTCGCGCTCGACCGCCAGGGAACAGGCTGTCAGGAGTGCGGCCTCGCGCGTTTGCAGGCCGTCAATCCCCGCTGGCCAGCCCGCGCGCATATTGTGGATCGTATGCACGACCGGCCAGCCGGCGCGCTGCAAGCTCCGTCCCAGGTCGGCGTCGAGCAAATGAGCGTGTATCACATCGGCCGCCAGGCCATGCAGGCAACGTACCAAAGCAGCCGAGCGCTCCTCGCCGGGTCGCTGCACGGCTTCGACGGTGATCGTTCCGGGCGGTGCGTTCAATGCGCTGCGCGAAGGCCGATGCAGCGTCAGCAACAGCGGTCGAATCCCGCAACGCGGTAACTCCTCGTGCAGGTCGAGCACCACCCGTTCCGCACCACCGCGATGCAGACAGCCAATGACCTGTGCGACCCGCAAAGCCGGGTCGAAATGGACCTCGAGCGGCGCGTAATGGACGATGCGCGGCTCCCGTGCTCTCAGCATCGCCAGTACCGCGTCACCCACGGGCAAGCCGTCCTGCCAGCGCTGCCGAAATTCGGCGGCAAGCGCTTCATCCAGGTAGATGCTGGCCAGCGCACCGCTGCCGACCAGCGCGGCCGGCGAGAGATCGCCGCCGGTGGCCTGAAGCATTTCATTCCACTGGTGGGCTTCCTCCGAACCGGGCGCGGTCGCGTGCGTGCGAATGCGGCCGAGCGCACACAGTGGCCGCCCAGTGCAACTCGGCGGTGGCAACGAAATGGTGTCGGGCGATACGGGCCAACAGCCGGCCCGCAACAGCCAGAGCGGGCCAGCGGGCGGCAGTGTGTCGTTCCAGCATTCCGCGGAGATGCCCGCACGCGCCAGCGCCCGCACGGTACGGCCGGTGCGATAGCAGTCGCCCGGCGCAGCGCGGTACACCAGAGTGCGGCAAGGTGCGGACGGCATCAGTAGGCCGGCGGTGGACGATGCGACGTTGAAGTTTGTGACGAGCGATGGGTGCCCGTTGACCGGCCGCTGCTGAAGTGCGTCGGCCCGACATCGGTTTCGCGATAGGTGCCCGGATCGTGGTCGGAGGGCAGCACTTCAAGGATGGTTACATCCGTCGGCTTGCCGCCCGTGTAGATGAACAACCCCTCCGGGCCGGGTTCGTAGGCGATGCTGCCCGATTGCGGGGTGTTGCCGACCATGCAGCGCCAGCGAATCACGGAACCCGTGCTGACGCCCGGCGCGGACAGATAGAAACCGTCGGCCCCCAGGCGCACGCGCACATCGGGCAGCGTCCGCGACGGACCTCGGCCCGCTGGCAACGGCGGCGGCCGGACGCCGTCGCGCCCAACCGATGATGAACGCAGCAGCATCTTGCCCACCACGGCCGCAATGGCGAGCAGTGCAGCCAGGAAGATCAAGCAGAAGCAGCCCGCGAACTTGCCCGCGCCTGAGGAAGTCGCCGGCATCGGCCGCGATGGAACCGGCGTGTATGGTTCAGGCTCAAAGCCCTTGGGGTCGGGCGGCCGTTCGACGGGCGGTACCTCGGCCTGCAACGGAGTCACGGCGGCGATGACGCGCAGGCCGTTGTCGGCATTGCGGCTACCCGGCGTATTGCGATAGCGCGCCGCTGAACGGCAGTGTTTCGCATCCTTGAGCCAGGAGCCGCCGCGCAGCACGCGCCGCGCCGGATTGGTGCGGTCGGCGCGCTGCTCGTCGGGATCGACCACGTCCGCGCCTTCATAGGGACCATACCAGTCGCGGCACCATTCGTAGACGTTCCCGCTCATGTCGTGCAAGCCCCAGGCGTTGGCCTTCTTCTCGCCCACGGGTCGCGTGCCGTTGCCGGCGTTGGCCTTGTACCAGGCGATTTCGGCTGCGTCGTCGTCCCGGTCGCCGTTGTGGAAGCGCATCGTCGTCCCCGCCCGGCAGGCGTATTCCCACTGCGCTTCCGTGGGCAGTGCGACCTTGCGGTTCGCCTTCGTGCCCAGCCATTTCGCGAACGCCTGGGCGTCCGCATAGGTTACGACCGTGACCGGGTGCTGATCCGTTTGGGGGAAGCCGGGATTGCGCCAGGTGTATTCGCGCTTCTGCACCAGCTTGGTCCCGTCCCAGCCGAAGCCGCCGGACTGACCGCGTTCCGCCTCGGTCTGGTAGTTGGTTTCCTGGATGAAGCGCTGGAACTGGCCGCGCGTCACGGGGTATTTCGCGAGGAAGAAGTCCTTGGAAATCGTCACCTCGCGGGCTTGCTCATCGTCGCCACGACCCGGTTCATTGGCGGGCGATCCCTGTCGGAACTTGCCCTGTTTGATGCGCACCATTTCCAGTTGCATGCCGCCGCCGAGGGGAATTGAGAGGGTATCCGCTTCCTGGGGCAGAGCGAAGCCTGCGGTCAGCAGCAGCAAGCACAGGGATTGACAGCAACGCGACATGGAGCGGCCTCGATGAACGAACCGTGTTCAAGCGATGGTGACGCAGTCGGTGGTCCGTGGGTTATTCGGCCTGGCCACCGGTTTCTTGCGCCGTGGCCAGAAACGACAACGCCCGGCACCGTGATTGTACGGTGCCGGGCGTGCTGAGTGCAGGGCGCGGCCAGGCGCTAGTAGGTAGGATACGGTGACTTCAAAGGTCGGTAGAAATAAACGTCGCCCTTGGTCTTGCGGTTCAGGTCGAGCGGATTGAGCTGCACGACTTTCTTCTGCGCCTCGGTCTTGCCGGCGGCGTTCTGCTCGTAAATGGTAAAACGATGGTTCCCCTGCACCTGGGCCACCACGGCCGTGTGGTGCCGGAGCGTGCGCCCGTTCTTGCCCGTAAGTTCCACGTCGCTGAACTGGATGATGTCGCCGGGCAAGATGGTGTCCTTGGGGCCGAGCAGCGTGCCCCAGACGTTGGCGTTCGGCTTCATCGGTGGTTTGGGCGCGGGCAGCAAGTCCCACGGCATGGCGCCCGCCTTGTCGAAGGCGACCACGACCAGCATGGCGCACTCACCGTTGGCGACCTTCTTGCCCATGTGCGCCTTGCAGAACTCTACGATCTTGCGGTTGACCTCGGGTAGTTCCGGCTCCGCCGCGCTGACGGCGGTGAGACCCAGGGCCAGCGCCAGGATGGCTATGAGGTGCTTCATCGGTCGCGAACCTCCAAGAATCAGTGCATTCGCAATAGACCCTTGCGCAATGGAAGGGCTTGGGTGCCATGCCCACGGTGTTGCGTGGGCATGAGACGCTTGCACGGCCCCATGCCCACGCAAAGCCGTGGGCATGGCACCCAGGTCGATTTCCGATGGTGCAACAGGTCCTTGATCGCGCACTACCGGGCGATCTTTACTTCACCCAGAATGACGCGCTCGACGTCCGGGACGCGCGAGACGGCATGGGCGAAGTCGAAGGCATCCTCGGTGCGGGCGGCCCGGCCGACGATGCGCACCGCTCGTCCTTCAACTTCCGCGCGCAGGTTCCAGAAGCGCGGTTCCGCTTGTCGCAGCCGTTCGAGCGCGAGCCCCAGGTCGGGCGCGGGTGCCGGCGCGGCCTGGGGAGCAACCACGGTTGGAGCGGGCGGTTGCTCCGGTGCCCCAAGCCGGATCGGCGGCAGCAGCGCGACGCCGTTCGAGTCCGAGGACGGGGGACTGCCGAGCTTGGTGTCCAGGTCCTCCGGTCGGCCCGTCAACAGCGCCGGCGGACGGTTCGCCATGAACCAGAGACGCTCGGAACTGCCGGAGGGCTGGCGGGGCGGGGTTTGCATGAATCGCGCCATGGAGTCGTCCGGTCCTTGCACGTGCAGTTCGTTCTTCACCTCAAAGACGCCCTGCACCTGACGGACCTTGGTCTCGGCACGGCGGCTGAGGTCGCGCGACGGTACGCTGCCCCAGAGCGTGGCGACGTTGGCCCGCACGCTGACGTTGATGGTCTTCAGTTCGGCCAGGGCGGGGTCTTGCTGAATGGCCTGGCGCGCCCGGATGGTCAGGCGCGTATCGTGCAGCGGGTCTTTCTCCGCCAGCGCCGGCGCGGCGGTCTGGCGCGGGGCCGGTCCCACGGGAGTTTCGGCATCCGTCGGGTGAACCAGCAGGAGCGCGCCGCATAGCGCCGCGGCGCGCCGATTCAGCAGGAAGCGGAGGGAGAGCATGAGATCACTCGCGTTGGCTCGACCGAGATGGCCGGGCGTCGGCCAGGGCCTCAGTCATGGTCCATCGTTTTATTGTGCCGGCCGGATCGCGGCGGGGAAAGCAGACCTGAAGCGAATCCCACGAACTTTGTCGGCCGCCAGTCAGGTGATGCCGGACAGCTAAACTGTTCGGGGGGCGAGCGCCGGCCAGTACCACCGCAGGCCCGAAACACTCGCGGCCCGCAAGTGGACCACGCAGCGCGGCGGCGCACCCTGCACGCCAATTGCCCGTGCGATAGTAAATTGGGCTTCCGGCGTCAGAAACTCTACGCTGTGGGCAAATCGAGCCACGAATGTCGATTCAGCGGCCGAGGTAAAGATTGATGGCCTTGCCGGAATAGGCGGCGCGGGCAGCGTCGGCAAGCCCCTCGGAAAGCGTGGGGTGGGCATGACAAATGCGCGCGATATCCTCCGCGCTGGCGGAAAACTCTAGCGCCATCACCGCCTCGGCGATCAGGTCCGAAGCGCGCGGCCCGAAGATATGCACGCCAAGGACACGGTCAGTGGCCTGGTCGGCAATGACCTTGGCCAGCCCCTCGGTTTCATCCATCGCGATGGCCCGGCCGCTGGCCTGAAATGGAAAGCGGCCGACGCGGTAGGGCTTGCCGGCTTCCTTGACCTGTTCCTCCGACAGTCCCACCGTGGCGGCCTCGGGCCAGATATAGACGACGCCGGGGATCGCGCCGTAGTTCACGTGCGCCGCCTTACCCGCCAGCTTCTCGGCGAAGGCCACGCCTTCCTCATGGGCCTTGTGCGCGAGCATCGGTCCGTCGATCAGGTCGCCGATGGCGTAAATGCCGGGCACGCTGGTCTGGTACGACTCGTTGACTTGCACGCGCCCAGTGCGTTCGTGCGTGGCCACGCCGAGTTCCTTCAGGCCCAGACCTTCGGTGCAGGGCCGACGGCCGACCGCGACCAGCACCTTGTCGCCCTGAAACTCCGACTCCTTTTCATCGTGCTGCGTGCGCACCACGACCTGGTCGCCCTGGACCGTCGCTCCCAGTACCTTGGTTCCCAGATGGAACTTCAATCCCTGGCGTGCAAGCGACTTCTGCACCGCGCCGGCAATCTCCGCGTCCATGCCCGGCAGGATGCGCGGCAGCAGTTCGAGAACCGTAACTTTTGCTCCCAGCCGTGCCCACACGGATCCGAGTTCCAGGCCGATGTAGCCCGCGCCGACGACAAGCAGATGTTCCGGCACCTTCTCGAAATTGAGTGCCTCCGTCGAACTGACGATGTGTTTGCCGTCGTAGGGCAGCGACGGCACTATCACCGGCGCGCTACCGGTCGCGAGCAGAACCGCGTCGCCTTCCAGCGTCGCGGTCTTGCCGTCGAATTGCTGCACTGTCACGCGGCCCGGCGATTCCAGCTTCGCCGTCCCGGTGACGACCTGAATGCCGTTCTTCTGGAACAGGTACGCCAGGCCATCGACCAGGTTCTTGACAACTGCGTCCTTGCGCTTCAGCATCGCCGGCAAATCGAGACCCACCTCGCCGACCTGGATGCCGTGCCGCGCGAAGCGGTGTTGGGCGAGCGAGTACAGTTCGCTCGAATCGAGCAACGCCTTGCTGGGAATACAACCGATGTTGAGGCAGGTGCCGCCGAGCGCGGGGCGCTTGTCGATGCAAACGACTTTCTTGCCCAGCTGCGCCGCGCGGATGGCGGCGACGTAGCCCCCCGGCCCCGCGCCGATGACGATGAGATCGAAACGCTCCGACATGGATGATTTTATCCTTCGAGTTTAGCCGCGAGCCGAAGGCGAGCGCTCGCTCCGCAGCGCTCGCCTTCGGCTCGCGGCTAAACTTCCAGCAGCAACCGTTCGGGGTTCTCGATGCACTCCTTGATCCGCACCAGGAACAGCACCGCTTCGCGGCCGTCGATCAAGCGATGGTCGTAGGTCAGCGCCAGATACATCATCGGCCGGATCACGACCTCGTCGTTCACGGCCATCGGTCGTTTCTGAATGGCGTGCAGCCCCAGGATGGCGCTCTGCGGAGGATTCAGGATCGGCGTCGAAAGCATGGAGCCGAAGACGCCGCCGTTGGTAATCGTGAACGTGCCGCCCTGCAAGTCTTGCACGGTGATCTTGCCGTCGCGCGCCTTGGCGGCCATGCTGGCGATGGACTGCTCGATGGCGGCGAAGCTGAGCTGGTCGGCGTCGCGCAGGATCGGCACCATCAGGCCGCGTTCCGTGCTGACCGCCATGCCGATGTCGTAGAAGTGTTGCGTCACGATGTCGCTGCCGTCGATCCGCGCGTTGACCAGCGGATGCGCTTTCAGCGCCTCGACGGCCGCCTTGACGAAGAACGACATGAATCCCAGCCCGACGCCGTGCTTCTCCTTGAAACGGTCCTTGTACAAGGTGCGCAGCGCCATGACCGCGGACATATCGGCTTCATTGAACGTGGTCAGACTGGCGGTGGTGTTCTGCGAGGCCAGCAGGCGTTCGGAAATGCGCTGACGGATGCTGCTCATCCGCTGGCGGGTTTCGCGCTCACCCGTCGGCGGTTTCGCGGGTGCCGTCTCGTTCTTGCCGGACGGTTTGGGTTCCGGCGGCGCGGCCGGCGGCTGCTGGGCCGTGTGCTGCACATCTTCCTTGAGCACCCGGCCGCCGCGCCCGGTGCCGCGGACCTGGGTTGCATCCACGCCGGTTTCCTCGGCGAGGCGACGCGCCGCGGGCATCACGGGGGCTGGTCCGTCCCGCTCCGTCTTGGTGGCGGTGGCCGGTTCTGCCTTCGGCGCGGCTGGCGGTGTGGCCGACGGCTTGTCCACCTTCGCGGACTCCTTGGATGGTGCAGGCGCGGCGCTGTCGTCGATGCGGCCGATGACCGCGCCCACGGCCACGGTATCGCCTTCCTTCACCGACGTGTGCAATGTCCCTGAAGCGGGCGCGGCGATGGTCGTGGTCGCCTTCATCGTTTCCAGTTCGTAGAGCGGTTCGTCGGCGCGCACCGCCTCGCCGGCGCGCTTGAACCAGCGCGACAGCGTGCCTTCCGTGATCGATTCGCCGACGGCGGGCACCTGAATATCAACCGGCATGGGTGGTCCTCAACTCGGAACGGGCGCCGGCGGGACGAGAAGCAGCCTTGACGAGATGGGGCAACGAGCCGAAGAGCGCTGCTTCGAGCAGTTCCTGCTGTTCGCGCTTGTGGACGCGCAGTGAGCCCGTCGCCGGGCTGGCGCTAGCGTCGCGTCCCACATACTCGACCGGGAAGCCCAGGGCGCGGAAACGCGGTTCGACGAACGACCAGCCGCCCATGTTCTGCGATTCTTCCTGCGCCCAGGCCCACTCGCCGGCCCGGTGATAGCGCGCCAGCACGGTCCGCAGTTGCTCTTCCGGAAACGGTGCCAGTTGCTCGACGCGGATCACCGCCACGTGCTCGCCGCCGCCATGCTGCCGGCGTTCCAGCAGGTCGTAGTAGACTTTCCCGGAACAGAGCACCACCCGGCGCACGCGCTCCGGGTCGGCCTGCGCGTCGTCGAGCACCTCGCGGAAGCGGCCGTCGGTAAACTCCTCGATGGGCGACGTCGCCAGCTTGTGCCGCAGCAGACTCTTGGGCGTCATCAGGATCAGCGGCTTGCGGAAGCCGCGCTTCATCTGGCGGCGCAGCACGTGGAAGTACTGGGCTGGCGTGGTCAGGTTGGCGACCTGGATGTTGTCCTCGGCGAACATTTGCAGAAAGCGCTCCAGGCGGGCGCTGGAATGCTCCGGCCCCTGCCCTTCGTAGCCGTGCGGCAGCAGCATCACCAGCCCGCTCGACCGCTGCCACTTGGATTCGCTGCACACGATGAACTGGTCGATGATCGGCTGCGCGCCGTTGGCGAAGTCGCCGAACTGCGCCTCCCAGAGCACTAGCGAATGCGGATCGTCGAGGGAGTAGCCGAACTCGAAGCCCAGCACCGCTGCCTCGGCCAGCGTGCTGTCGTAGCAGCTGAACTGAGCCTGATGTGGGGCCAGTGCGTTCAGCGGCAGGAAGCGGTCGCCGGTGCGCGCGTCGAACAATACCGCATGACGCTGGCTAAAGGTGCCGCGCCGACTGTCCTGGCCGGACAGGCGCACGGGGGTGCCGTCGAGCAGCAACGACCCGAACGCCAGCGCCTCGGCGGATGCCCAGTCGATGGACTGGCGTTGCGACATTTCATCGTGCCGCACCGCCAGCAAGCGCGCGATCTTGGGATTGAGCGTGAAGTTCTCGGGCACCTGGGTCAGTGCCTCGGTGATGGCCAGCAATTTGGGATACTCGACGGCGGTCGCGGCCGGTTCGTGCGAGTAGCGGCGCGACAGCCCTTCCCAGCGTTTCTCGAAGCCCGTGCCGTGGCGGCGTCGCGGCCCGCCCTTCACTTCCGTCTGCGCTTCGTGCAGCTTGCTCTGGAAATTCTCGACGATGGCCTCGGTTTCTTCCGCCGACATCACACCGTTCATGATGAGCTTTTCGGTGTAGACCTCGGCGAGCGTGGGACGCTCCTGAATCTTGCGGTACATCAGGGGCTGCGTGAACGAAGGCTCGTCTCCCTCGTTGTGGCCGTGGCGGCGGTAGCAGTTCAGGTCGATGATCACGTCGCGCTGAAACGTTTGCCGAAATTCGACGGCCAGCTCCGCGAGATAGACCGCGGCTTCGGGGTCCTCGGCGTTGACGTGGAAAATGGGCGCCTGGATCATCTTGGCCACGTCGGTGCAGTAGACCGTCGAACGGGCGTCGTTGGGCGAGGTGGTGAAGCCGATCTGATTGTTGACGATCACGTGCAGCGTGCCGCCGGTGGTGTAACCGGCCAGTTGCGAGAGGTTTAGCGTCTCCGCCACCAGTCCCTGGCCGGCGAAGGCCGCATCGCCGTGGAGCAGCAACGGCACGCCGCGCCGCCGCTCGGTGTCCTGGAACAAATCCTGCTTGGCCCGCGTGCGGCCCTCGACCACCGGGTCGACCGCTTCGAGGTGGCTCGGGTTGGGCGTCAGCGAGAGGTGGATGCGATTGCCCTTGGCCATCGTCCGGTCGCTGGAAAAGCCAAGGTGGTACTTCACGTCGCCGTCGCCGTCGATCGAATCGGCCAGAAAGTTATCCTCGAACTCGCTGAAGATTTCCTGATACGGCTTGCCGAGAATGTTGGCGAGCACGTTCAGCCGGCCGCGATGCGCCATGCCCAGGACGATTTCCTGCACGCCGGAAGCACCGGCTTTCTCGACGATGGCGTCGAGCAGCGGAATGAGCGTTTCCGCCCCTTCGAGCGAAAAGCGCTTCTGGCCGACATAGCGGGTATGCAGGAAACGCTCGAACAATTCGGCGAAATGCAGATTCATCAGGATGCGGATCTTCTGCCGCGTGGCCAGCCGGGGCTGGTTGCGGTGCGGCTCCATCTTCTCCTGGAGCCAGCGGCGGATGCGCGTATCCTGGATGTGCATGTACTCGACGCCGATGGTCCGGCAGTACGTCTCGCGCAAGGCAGCGATGATCTCGCGCAGCGTGCCGCGGCGCAAACCGAGGAAGTGGCTCGAATCGAAGACGCGCTCGAGGTCCGTTTCGTCCAGGTCGTACAGCGACAGTTCCAGCAGCGGATGACTGGTGCGCTGCTCGGTCAGTGGGTCGAGGTGCGCCAGGAAGTGCCCGAGGTCGCGGTACGCGCTGATGAGCCGCATCACGCCCGACTGCGCGCCGGGGTCCGGCCGCACGGTGTTGCCCGCTCCCAACTCGAAGCCTTCGAGAAACGCCCTCCAGCCCTCATCGACCTGCGTGGGATCCTGCTTCCAGCGCCGCCAGGCTTCCTCCAGGGCGTCGAGGTTCCAGCGGCTGGCAAACGAAGAATGGCTCATGATTCCCTGTTCCTGACGGTCTCTGGACGGCCGGCTCCTTGCCGGCGCGTCAAATCTCCGTTGGCATTAAAGGCGAACCGCGTGCCGCGCACAAGGCGGAACACAGCCTGGCTATTTTAATCCTTGACGCTGAATCGGCAGCGGGCATAGATTCAAGGCTGCCGTTCCGCTGTTGCCGTCTCGCAAGGAGTTCCCATGAGCCGTGCCGGATTCACCGTTCTCCTGCTGGCCTGTTGCCTGTGCTTCCTGACCAGTCCCGGCTCGGCGCCTGCCCAAAAGGGCGCGAAGGATATTTTCACCACCTTGAAGCTCAACGGCGTGGTGTTCAAGTCCTGGACCAAAGCCATCGAGCAGGCCGGGCTGACCAAAATCTACCAGGGCAAGGAGCCGATGGTGACCATGTTCGCTCCGAACGAGGATGCCTTCGGCAAACTCAAGAAGGACGATCTGGACGAACTCTGGAAGGACAAGGTCAAGCTCATCAAGCTGGTGACCTATCACACCATCGAGAACGAAAGACTGGAAGTGGAACAGATCGCCAAGAAGGGAAAACTTCAGAATGCGCTGCTCGTGCCGCTGATGCTGAAGAAGGAAGACGACGGCAACATCAAGATCAATGGCGCACTGATCGTGACCCCCGATGTGCCCGCGACCAACGGCATCATCCACGGTCTCGACGGCTTCTTGGTGCCGCCGCTCAAGTAGCAGTTCGACCAATCCATGCCCCTCGCCCCTTGCGGGAGAGGGGTGGGGGTGAGGGGTCGTCGGCTTGCTTTCGGTGACTTCCACCCCTCACCCCCA
>JAEUIF010001105.1 GCA_016795185.1 Planctomycetia bacterium
CGGGCATCGGCCTTGGCGTCAGTGCCTCCTTCGGCAGCGGCACGCCCAGCAGTTGCTCATGCACGGTCGGCACCTTGGTTTGCAGGTGCGGAACGTCCAGCCAGTACGCCTGCGCCATCGCTCCCTCGACGAACGAATAGCGCCTTGGCGCGCCCAGAGGCATGTAGCCCATCGTCCGCCGATAGAAAATGCCGTGTTTGGGCTGAGTCGAGATGACCACGGTATCCACGCCCTGGCTGATGCCGTATTGCCAGGCCAATCGGTTCAAAGCCACGAACACCGGCATGAACTCGCGCTGCCGCAGGCCGCCATCCGCCAGGCTGCCGCCCTCGGCTAGCCGCCGGCCGCCGCGCCGTAGCTGATCGAGTTCGGCGCTGTAGATCGAATCGCTCGGCAAGCCGAGGGCGCTGTCGAGGTACAGCGACATGGTGGCCAGGATGCGGTCGCCTTCGCGGGCCACGAGTACCGCCGTGGTCGGCAGGGCATGCTGGGCGGTGAAGCGATACGTGCCCGAACCGGGCATGGCGTATCCATGTGCTTCGTAGTTCTGCTGGACCAGACGAAAAGCGGCGTCCCAGTGGTGCCGGCAGCCGGCGATCTCGACGACGATCTCGCGGGCGAGGCCGCGCACCGGGACCGCCGAGCCGTGGCGCGCGGGCTGGAAAGCGCGAGCGCCGGAGAAGGGCCACGGCAGCGCGGCGGCGGTCATCGCGGTGTGGCGCGGACGCTGGCAAGGAAGTCGGGTGATGACGGCCATGGACGGCTCCACTTCAGAAGAATGGCATCACAGCGCCTTCGGCGCGCACGGCGGACGGGAGCGAGGTCGGCTGCCCCGCGACAGCTACACTGGGCTCACAAACGGCAACTAGGGACGAAGGGTACGGGCGATCTCGCTGCGTCGGACATCTAGATCGATAACGCCGCCCACCGTCGGCATCGCGGTCACGCCGGGCTTCGGCGCTTCCGGCAGCCCCGACCAGAAAAAGCGCTGGCCGTCGGACGAATAGGCCCGGCAGGTAATGCCGCCTTCAAACGGCCGGTGGACCACCGCCAGTTCGCGTTTCAGGCCCACATCCCAGATCGCGATGCGATTGGACTCCTGAGCGCACCAGGCAACAGTATCGCCGCGCGGGCTGGCCAGGAAGATCAGACCCTCGGTCAGTGGCGTGGGCAGCGTGAACACGTGCTGCACGTGATTGGCGGCCCGTCGCCAGAGGTACACCGTGCCGTCGTTGCACACGATCACCATGTCGCCGTCGCGGGTCAGAGCGGCGACGCTGCCGGTGCGGGCCAGCGGCTTGCCCGGTTGCTCGACGCGCGGCAAGGTCGGAAAGGTCAGCTTCCTTTCCTGGCCGCTGACGGCGTCCCAGCAGCGCACTCGATAGCCACGGCTGATGGCGAGCAGTTCGCCCTGGGCGGTGAATGCCAGGTGGGCCGCTCCCGGTTGCTCGGCGAAGTCGATCCGACTCCGCACGGCGCGAGTCCGCGCGTCCCAAACGGTGAAGCCCGACTGCGCGACCATACCGGCCAGGTTCATGCCATCTGCGGAATAGATCAGTTCGCCCACCAAGCCGGGATGCGCGGTCCGCAGCATTGTCGTCGTAGCCTGCGTCGCCAGGTCCACGAGCAGCACCTTGCCATCCGGCGTGCCGGCGGCGAGAGTCTTGCCGTCGGGCGAGAAAGCCATGCTGCTGTGAGGCCCGTCCAGGCGCTGCACTTTGCGCAGCTGGGACGGGCCGATGCGCCAGTCGATCTCGTAGAGCGTGATGCCGCCACCCGCGTCGCCAATGGCCAGGATGCGGTCGTCGCGCCCGAACACCGCCCGCCGGAACGGTGCGAAGCCGCGCGGCGCTTCCAACCCCTGCACCACGGCGGCAGTCGGGCGGGCCG
>JAEUIF010001110.1 GCA_016795185.1 Planctomycetia bacterium
CCGCCTGAAGGCGGAACTACGAACCAGGCCAGCAGAAATAGTTGCGCAAATACCCCAACGCACCAAAGTCCCCGTCTCTATCAATCCGCGACGGCGACCGGCGTTGGCGCGTCCGATCCGGCGCACTCTGATTCTACGCAAGGTCCGGTGGGGAAGGGAATGCCCGTGCGGGAGTTTCCGGTGCTGTCTCCGCGCGGGGGCGGCAGGGCCGGTATCCCGCTCAAGGTTTGCCGGCGCGCAGGTCCAGGCACCAGATGGTGGCCTCGTCGCGGACGAAGAGCTTGCCGTTGGCCAGGACCGGCATGGACCAGCAGCGTGTATCGGTGATCTGGAATTGCGAACGGAGCTTGAAGGCTTCCGGGCTGGCGTCAGCCAGGGCCAGCTTGCCCCGTTCACCGAGAATGATGAGCTGGTTGTTCGCCAGCAGCAACGTGCCCTTGTCGTAGCCGCGTTGCTTCCAGAGCACCTTGCCGGTGCGCAGCGCCATGCAGACCAGGAAATTGTCGTCGAAGCCATAGAGGTGTTCCTGGTGGAGCACGCAGGTCGAGAAGTGATTGCGCATCCGGTTATGCTCGTAGACGGACTTCGCCTGCTGGTTGCCGTCCGGCCCGGCGGTAATCTCCAGCAGCCCGCAGCCCCGGTTGTAGCCGCTGGAAATGAAGACGTAATCGCCCGCGGCAATGGGGCTGGCGACGTTGCAGTCGCGGAAGCAGGGCCAGGAGAATTTCCAGAACAGCTTGCCGTCGGCGAGGGCGAAGCCGAGGGCGTGTTCGGCGGTCAAGCAAACGACCTGGCGCTTACCGCCGATCTCGGCGACGATGGGCGAACTGTAGCCGGGTCGGTCGTCGAACGCCTTCCAGACCAGCTTGCCGTCGCGGCGGTCCAGGGCGGCGATGGAATTGCCGTGATTGCCGCCCGGCTGCACGAAGACGAGGTCGCCGTCGACCAGCGGCGAGAAGGAATAGCCGTATTCGGGCTGCTCGGCCTTGAAGGTTTGCAACAGATCGGTCTGCCAGACCACCGCGCCGGTCTGGGCGTCGAGGCAGAAGAACTGACCGCGCGAACCGACGGCATAGACCTTGCCGTCCGTCACAGTGGGCGTCGAGCGCGGCCCGACGCCGCTGAACGGCTCGGTGAAATGACCCGGATAGCGATGCCGCCAAATCTCTTCGCCCGTGCTCTCGTAGAGGCAGACGATCGCTTCGTGCTGATCGTCGGCCTGAATCGCGGTGTAGACCCGGCCGCCGGCGACCGACATGGTGCTGAAGCCCGGGCCGCCCGCCACTTTCCACAGCACTGGCGGGCCCTCGGCGGGCCACTGCTCCAGCAGGCCGGATTCGAGGGAGATGCCGTCGCGGCGCGGGCCGCGATACTGCGGCCAGTCGCCGCTGACCGCGACCGGGACGGCGGCGTTTTGCAGCGGGGCCTTCTCCAGCTTTTGCAGCACCTGGGAATTGATGCGATAGTCACCGCCGCTGTCGAACAAAAGGGATTCGGCGTAGTTGTTCAAATACGGATAGGCCACCCAGCCGCCCAGGACGAGCAGCGCGGCGACCGCGCCCTTCAGCAACAGCGGATTGCCCTTCGGCGCTTCCTCGGTGACCGACATGGCGCGAGCCTCCGTTTTTCCGAGAGTTCCAGTCCGAACCGTCACTGGATGCC
>JAEUIF010001149.1 GCA_016795185.1 Planctomycetia bacterium
GGATCGGCGTCACCCAGCCACGGTCGCAGGCCCGTCGCAGCGCCTCGATGACCGTCGGATCGGCACCGCCCGCGACGGCGATGCCCACGGGTTCCGGCCGCGCGTCGGCGTCGCGCAATAGTTGCTCGAAACCTTCCAATCCCATACTTCGTTCCTCTCGTCCCGATGGCGACCGATTGACGGCAGCCTGCAATCGGCGGTAAGCTGCAAGGAATCGTCGTCAGGAGCATACCGGGAATGGCTGGCTTCTTCTACAACCTGGGCCGCAAGGTCGGGCCGAACCTGCGCAAGGCCAACTGGGTGCTGCGCTCGCTGACCGGCTCGGAAGCCGATATCATCCAGGCCGAGCAGGCCGTCGGCCGCGACCTGGCGCACGCCTATCTTCAGCAGGTGCAACTCGACGACAGCCCGGAGGTCCGCGCCCGCATCGACGGCATCGGCCAGCGGCTGGCCAGCTGTCTGAAGGAGAAGCAGTATCAGTTTCACTTTGCCGTGGTGCGTTCGTCCGAGATCAATGCCTATGCCATGCCCGGCGGCTACATCTTCGTGATGCGCACGCTGCTGGAGCAGTGCCAGTGGGACGCGGATGAGACTGCGTTCCTGCTGGGCCACGAGATGGCCCACGTCGTCAAGCGGCATGCGATGGACCGCCTGATGGCCAGCTCATTGATTCGCGGCGGTCTCAGCCGGTTGCCGGTCGGCGGAGCGCTGGGCACACCGATCATCCGCGTGGCGACGGCCATGCTCGACCAGGGCTATTCGCAGGATACCGAACTCGACGCCGACCGCCTCGGCTTCAAGCTGGCGCAGGCCGCCGGCTTCGACCCGTCCGCCGCAATCCGCCTGCTCAACCGCCTACGCACCATTCCGACGGAAGCCTGGCTGCTCAGCACCTACCTGTCGTCGCATCCGCCGGTGGATGCCCGCATCCAGCAGATCGAACGATTGCTGAAATCATAAGCGTCCGTTACGAAGGCCGCTTGCGACTTCGCCTGAGTCGTTGATGGCGCGACGCATCAAGCGGCGGCTCGCTCTTGCCTCAGGTGACGAAGCGAATTACATTCGGGTGGGGTGTTTCGCTTGCGGTAATCGTTGACCGCGAAGATTAGTTCGGGATGGCCTGATATGACAACTGCCACGATCGCTTCCCTGGTCGCGAGCATCCAGCAGCAAGGGCTCCTGGACGCCAAGCAGCTGGACAAGCTGACGCGCAAGCTGCAACACCGGCACAAGGAGCCGCAGGCGCTGGCCCAGGACTTGATGAAACGTGGCTGGCTGACGCCAAAGCAGGTCAACCAGTTGATCCGCGACGCCGGCGCGCTGCCGGTGGCCATCCCCGTGGGTGATACGCCCGTGACCGGCTACGCGGAACAGCGGGCGGCTTCTAGTCGGCGCTGGCGCATGTTTAATGCCATTGCCGGACTGACGCTGCTGGTGCTGTTCGGCGTGCTGTTCTACATGGTCAAGCACGATAAGTTCCGCTGGCGCACGGCCGAGGAAATCCGACTCGCTGCCCTGATCGAAGAAGCCGAGCGCGAATGGCAGCCGCTGGCGACTCGTTTCCAGAACTCGCCCAAGGACGACGAGTTGATGCGAAAGTTTCTGACGGCGTTCCGTCAGCGCTTCGCCGAGACGCCGCACGCCGTCAAGGCGGCCGAGCTGATGGCACAGCTGCCATCGCCGCTGGACGGCTTGCAGAAGATTTACATTCCGCCGGAGGAACGGCAGCCGGGCCAGCCGGATACGCTACTGGCCGTGTTAGGACAGCATCGCTGGCGACACTGGGGGCCGGTGCGCGCCGTGGCGGCCACGCCGAATGGCACGGTCATCGCCTCGGCCGCCGAGGAGGGCGGCGTGCGGCTGTGGGACCGTCGGAACGGCCGGCAGATCACCTTGCTGCCTGCCGGCAACGTCCAGTCACTGGCGATCATCGCGGACGGCAAGTTGCTGGCGACGGCCAATAGCGAGGGCAACGCGACGCTCTGGGAAGTCGCCACCGGCAAGAAGTTCGGCGACTATCCTGGCCCGACCAACAAGATCACCAATATCGTCCTCAGCCGCGATGGCCTGCTGGCCGCGTCGATGCTCGAAGACCATTCGGTGAAAATCTGGGAACTGGAAACGGGCAAGGAGAAGGGCACGCTGCGCGGCCACATGGCGACGGTACATGGCGTGGCATTCTCGCCAGACGGTGAAACCGTGGCTACGGCCGGCGCGGATAATCAGGTCAAGCTCTGGAACCATTCGGGCTTCGCCCGCGCCAGCTTGCAGGCGCACAACGCGCCGGTGCGGTGCGTGGCGTTCTCGAACGATGCGCGGGCACTGGTTTCAGGCGATGACGGCGGCCATCTCGTCGTCTGGAGCGTGGAACGCGGTGAAGCGGTGCAGGTGCTGGAAGGGCACTCGGCCGCCGCGACCAGCGTCGTCTTCACGCGCGACGGCAAGCGGGCCGTCTCCGGCAGCGCCGATCAGACCATCCGCGTCTGGGAAGTGCGGCTGCCCGAACCACCCAAGATGCCGGCGAACCCCGATCCGAACGCGGACCCCAACCAGGCGCAGCCCGCACCCCAACCCGCACCGCTGCCGAAATCGCCGCCGGTCTCCTATCGCCTCGATGGCCACGGCGGCACGGTGCTGAGTCTATCCCTGTTCGACAGCGACCGCCTGCTGGCGTCAGCCGGCACCGACGGCAGCATCCGTGTCTGGGAGATGGCCAGCCGCCGCGAATTGACCGACGCCGGCTCCGGTCATCAGGCACCGGTCACCGCCGTCGTCTTCATGGACGATGGGCAGTTGCTAGCCAGCGCCAGTTTCGACAAGTCCGTCAAGATCTGGGAGGTGCCCGCCGGCCGCATCCGCGCGAACTTCACCGGCCACGGCGGCGCGGTCACGTCGATTTCGTATTCGTCGGTGCTGAAGAATTTGGCGTCGGGCAGCTACGACGGCACCGCCAAGCTCTGGGACACCGCCGCGAACAAGGAACTCGGCACGCTGACGGGCCAGATGGGGCCAGTCACTTCCGTGGCCTTTTCACCCGACGGCACGACGCTGGCCGTCGGCGCGACCGGACAGGATTTCCGCGGGGGGCAGGTGCGGCTCTGGAACCCGCCGACGCGCAACCTGCGTATCGAACTCGAACAGCACAAGGACCTGGTGCCGGCCCTGGCCTTCAGTCCCGACGGCCGGACGGTCGCCACGGCCAGCTTCGATACCACGGCCCGGCTCTTCGATCCCTTCACGGCGCGCGAGCGCGCCGTCTTCCAGGACAACGCCGCCATCGAGTGCCTGGCCCTGTCGCCGGACGGTCAGCGCCTGGCGGTGGGCAACCACGAGAAGGTCGTCAAGATCTTCGACGCGAATACGCGGCAAGAAGTGCTGGCCCACCCAGCGCAATCGGCCCTGTGCAAGTCGCTGGCTTACTCACCGGATGGCAAAAAACTGGCGGCGGCCTTCCGCGACGGCAAGGTAGTCGTCTGGAACACCGCGACCAACGAGCAAGAATCCTGGCAACTGGCTGGGCCGACGAACACCGTGAACTTCGCCCTCGACAGCCGCCACCTCGCCGTCGGCAACGCCAACGGCACCGTCTATATCCTGCGCGTGGCCCCGATCCCGCCGAAGCGTTCGGGGAAATGACGCCTATCACGGTTCAGGGCAGCAGGACCGCCACCGCGAAATCTGAGGAGATAGCGGGAAGTACAGAGACAGCGAAGGAGACGATCTCGTTCGCGAGCGCTTCAGGCTGGTGAGTGTCCTGAATCCGGAAGACGCTCTCGGACACGATCAGGAGACGGCTTCGTTCGTGCCTTCGACCGGGAGCGGCCGGCTGCGATAGGAGCGCCACATCAGCAAGCCCAGCCCACCCAGCAGCACGTAGGGCGTCGTGACCATGAACAGGATGCTGCGATTGTAGGCTCGCGCCTCGCGCAGCGGGTCTTCATCCTCCAGCAGCGCGTTCGAGTTGGACGACATCACATCATTGCAATTCGGGCAAGCCGACGCGTGGCCGGGCAGAATGACCAGGAGGGCCAGGGCCAGAGATAAGGTCCAGGTCTTCATCGACAGGTCCTCTCGTTCTCCGTTCATTGTACCGAGTCGACCGGTGGCGGGTAAAGCCGATAGAGCATCCAGTAGACCACCACCCCCGTCACCGAAACGTACAGCCAGATCGGCAGCGTCCAGCGGGCCAGTCGCCGGTGCTTTTCCAGGCGGTCCTTCAAGCCCAGGTAGGTGACCCACAGCTCCAACGGCAACGCCACGATGGCCAGGATGATGTGCGAAATCAGGATCACCAGGTAGACCGCCCGCACGTTGGGCGGTCCCACGAACCGGGTCTCCTGCCCGCCGCGCACCACAATATGGTAGTAGAGGTAGCAGGCCAGGAAAGCCGCCGACACTCCCAGGGCCATCAGCATGCAACTCTTGTGCAGCGTCACCTGGCCGCGCCGGATCGCGACCCAGCCCACCACCAGCAGCACGGCGCAAATCGCGTTCAGCGTGGCATTGATCGACGGGAAATCGAGCGTCCCCATCAATCTTTCTCCCGCACCAACCGGGCCACGCGCTTCTTCAATTGATCCACGCTCGCCGGGTCGGTGCCGTCGTAATAGCCGCGCTTCTCGCCCTTGCGGTCCACCACGACCAACCGGGTGCTGTGCAGCACTTCCTCACCGGGCTTGCGGTCCTGGCCTTCGTTCTGCTGCACGCCGAGCTTGAAGCTGTCTTGAATCAATGCGTAGACCTTGTCCCGCGGCCCGGTCAGGAACAGCCAGCGCTGCGGATCGGCCTGCCATTTCTCGGCATAGGCGGTCAGGACGGCTGGCGTGTCATGGTCCGGATCGGCGGTGATGCTGACCAGGCGCACGTCCGCCTGGCTCACCGTCTCGTGCTGCAACTCGGCCAATACGCCCATCAGCTTCGGGCACGGGCCACTGCAACGGGTGAAGAAGAAACCGGCCACCCAGACCTTGCCGCGCAGGTCGTCCTTGCTGACGGGCTGGCCACTGCGTTCGGTCAGCTGAAAGTCGGCGATCGCACCGAGGCGATCATCGGGTTCGCTCTGGCAACCGAGCGCTGCCAGCGCCAGCAAGCAGGTGACGAGGTGACGCGGCCACAGCATGCCATGCTCATGCCAGGCCGTTGTTCCCAGGTAATGAACGTTCGCTGTCACCTTGGCACCTTGTCATCCGGCATCAGGGAACGATCACGCGCTTCCAGGCCAGGACGATGTCGGGCAGCAGCACGACCATCAGCATCGGCCCCAGCACGAGCGCGGGCACGATGGTGATGAACACTTTCCGCCAATCGACGATCAGGTGCATGAAGTACAGGGCCACCAGGGTCGCCTTGCAAAGGGCCACGCCGAGGATGATCACGAAACTCGTAAAGGTGCTGATGACGTGGGCGTTCGACAGCGTGTTGGCGATGAAGGACACCACCGTGAAGGCCAGCAGCGCGCCGAAGACCACGTAGAAGGTCTGCATCGACGGGCCGTCGTGGTGCTCGTCGTGTCCCGTATGACCGGCCGGCGCGGCGGCGGTTTCGCCAGCGGCGGGTGGGGTTTCACTCATGACTTCGATTCCTCCCTGCGGAGCAACGCTTCCGCGAAGCGTCGCGGCACGTCACACCAGGTAGAGCAGCGGGAACAGGAAGATCCAGACGATATCGACCAGATGCCAGTAAAGGCCCGTCAGTTCGATGAACACCGCGCTATGCACGCCGAGAGTGCCCAGGGCGGCCTTGATGAGCATGATGACGAACACGATCAGCCCGCAGATGACGTGAATCGCGTGGAAGCCGGTCAGGGCGAAGTAGATCGACGCCCAGATGTTGCCTTGCGGGATCACGTACTGGATATGCAGGTCCGGGTGGTCGTGCAGCAATTCCTCGACCATCTTGCTGGCCGACTTCAGCCGCTTCTCCTGGCGGGACGGCAGCCAGGCGTTCGGCTCGGTCGTTTCCAGCTCTTTCAGGATGGCGTCGATCTTGACTCCCACCGGTGAGCTGGCGCCTTCCTTCTGGCGCACCTTGGGCAACTCTTCGAGCAGATAGCGTTGATAGTCCGCGCCTTGCTTGCCGAAGAACTGATCGAAGTGGATCTGACCGGGAAGGATATGGTGCTCGATCTTCGCCTTGTACTCGACCGCCTTGATGCCCAGGAATACGCAGCCCATGAGCAGCGTGACGGCGATCCAGCGCACGGTCGTCTTGACGTCGCCCTTGGAAATCGCATGGTGCGCCAGCACCACGGTGAAGCTGCTGAAGATCAGCACGAAGGTATTGAGCGCGCCCATCCACTCGACCAGGTGCACCTGGGAGGGCGTGGGCCACCAGCGCGACCCTTCGCGCAGCACCAGGTAGGTGGCGATCAGGGCCGTGAAGAACATGATTTCCGTCACCAGGAACAGCCACATGGCCAGCTTGCCGTTCCCGACCGGCAGGCCCATGTGCAGGGCCGGCTTTTCTTCAACTGCGTGTGCCATGATTGGTTTCGACCTTCCGATTCGTAGGTCAGGCTTTCCAGCCTGACGATGTTGCTTTGTTGTCGTAGGGTCCGCTGTGCGGACCATGCACCCTTGCGTAGTCGGAGTTCAACGGTCCGCACAGCGGACCCTACCCAATGGCATCCGGCGCTTCAGGTTGCCGCCCAGGTGAGCGACCGCGCCAGCCCATCCAGCAGCAGCACGAGCAGCAGCAACGGCAGGTAGAGCAACGAGGCCCGCAGCACCCGCCGCGCCTGGCCGTTCGAGCTGGCCACCGAGAACGCCCAGCAACTGCGGAGAAACGCCAGGCCCAGCACGACCGCGACGGCGACATACAACGGCCCAGCCATCCCCAGCATGGCAGGGAACAGGCTGACCGGCAGCAGGGCCAGGCAATAGCGGACCATCTGTCGTCCGGTCTGCACCCCTTCCGGGTCCACCACGGGCAGCATCTGCAAGCCCGCGCGGGCGTACTGCTCGCGATAGATCCAGGCAATGGCCAGGAAGTGCGGCACCTGCCAGACGAACACGATCAGGAACAGTGCCGCCGCCTCGCGATCGAGCGTGCCGCGCACCGCCGTCCAGCCAATCACCGGCGGCAGCGCCCCCGGCACCGCGCCGATCAGCGTGTTCAACGGGGTGCAGCGCTTCAGCGGCGTGTACAGGAAGACGTAGGTCAGGTGCGTGAACGCCGCCACGGCTGCGGTCATTGGCTGGCGCAACGTCAGCAAGAGATAAACGACGCCCGCCACGCTCAGGAACGCACCGAGCAGCAAGACTTCCCACGGAGCCACCCGGCCCGCCGGCAGCGGTCGATTCTCGGTGCGGGTCATCAGGGCGTCGGACTGGCGCTCCATGAACTGATTCAGCGAACTGGCGCCTGCGGCTACGAGCGCTGTGCCGATCAGGGCGTTCAGCAGCAAGACCCCTTCCGGCACACCGTCCGCCGCCAGAAACGCACCAGCCGCCACGGTGAACAGCACCAGCAGCGACACCCGCACGCGGAGCAGTTCGACGTAGTCCCCTAGCCGGGCCGCCGCCAAGGCCGCCGGGTTGACTTCCAGGATTGTGGACGCCGTCTTCATGCTTCTTTCCGCCAACGGAGCCATCGAGCGCAGCTTCGGTGCCAGAGTCGGGGCGCGGCAGTCAGCAGTCCAATGGACTAGAGCACTTCGCGACCGGATGTAACACTTGATTGTAAGG
>JAEUIF010001154.1 GCA_016795185.1 Planctomycetia bacterium
CGGCGGCAGCGCGCAGCGGCTGTAGATGCGTGTCCAGACGGGCAGTCTCGACCACGCCGCTCTTGCGCACCATTTCCAGAAATTCATCAACTGTCGCAGGCGCTGGCATGACTCATCGCAGTCTCGGCCAGTGGGGAACACGACACCGGGCGCAACCGCGCCCAGCCCGGAACTACTGCAAGTAGGGCAGCAAATACCTGACGGCCAGCAACGTCGCCATCATGGTCAGGAGCACGATAACCAGATTCCGCAGCAAGTCTAGCAGTCGATCCTTGCGGCTCGACGACGGCGGCGCTGCCGCGATCTGGAAATGCGGCATGTCGGGCGCAGCGGGAGCCTGCGGCGCGGGCTGTTTCACCGTCGGCGGCGCGGACGGCCGAGGCTGCACCTTGCCGCCGGCTGCGGCGGAATGCGTGGCAGCCTGCTGCAACCGGCCGAGTTTGGCCAGGTTCGCGGTGCTGGTCTCCGACAGCGGCGGCCCCGGCGCGGGCTCGACCAGGAGGTCGCGAAACTCCGGATAGGTGTCCAGCGGCTCGAACGGTCCAATCTTGCTGCGGCTGCCCTTCACCGCCGACACCGCGCCAAACTGTCCTTGCAGAAGTTGCTCGCGCAGCGACTGGGTCGTGCCCGCATGGGTGCGCGCCATGCCCTCCCCGTCCGCGTACACGACATACCACATGTCCTCGTCGTGCGCTTCAAAATAGCTCTCGGAATCGGGCCGAGTGCTCTGGCCCGTCAAGTCCTCGACGAACTCCCGGCACGAACCGGGCCGTTTTTGGGGATCGGCGCTCATCGCCCGGCGAATGGCCCAGTCGACTCGCTCCGAGAGCTGCGGATTGAGCTGACGCGGCGGCGGCAGTTCGTTCTTCAGCTTGCGCATCATCGCCTGCACGGGATCGGCCACGCCGAACGGCAGTTCGCCCGTGACCATCTGATACAGGGTAGCGCCCAGCGAATAGACGTCGCAGCGGATGCTGGCGTTCTTGGCGTTGCGAAACTGCTCGGGGGCCATGAAGTTCGGCGTACCCAGGCCGCGCCCGGTGCGCGTCAAGTCCATTGAGGCGTCCACGTCCTTGGCCAGTCCCAGGTCGGTGAGCTTGGCTTTGCCCTCGCGATTCACCAGGATGTTGTCGGGTTTCACGTCGCGATGGATCAAGCCCTGCCGGTGGGCACGGTGCAAGCCGTGCGCCACCTGGATGATCGTGGTCAAGGCTTCCTCTTCGGGCACCTTGCCGACACGTTCGAGCTTGTCCCCCAGCGACTCGCCGTCGACAAACTCCATGACCAGAAAGGGGGTCGCGCCGGTGCCACAATACTCGATGGCCCGGACGACGTTGGGGTGTTCGAGCTTGCTGGCGATGCGGAATTCCTGCTCGAAACGCTTGATGAGCACCGGATTCTTGGCGATTTCCTTGGAGATGATCTTGATGGCGACGATGTCCTTCGTCTCCCAGTGCCGGGCCTTGTACACCGTGCCCATGCTGCCTTCGGCAATCTTCTCGACGAGGTCGTAACTGCCGATGGTTTCCACGGAGGTCATGCTCGCAATCTCCTGCGGCTCGCGACCGCTCGCACGGCGGGCGGTTCCCTGGTTCCGGGTGCGGGGCGCTGCTTCAAGGCGCATGCTCGGGCGTAGCCTGGGGAGCGGCGGGCGCGCCGTGCAGCCAGCGCAACACCGGTTGTCGCCAGGCTTCGGCCGGTTCGAGACCAACCAACCAGAGCGCTGCCGCCGTGACTAAACCGGCAATGAAACCGACGACGGCCAATGAATTGCCACCGGCGACGGCTGGCGGCGCGGCGCTCGCCGCCGGACCGGCCGGGACGGTGCGCGGGGTGGCCAGGGCGGCGGCTTCCCGTTGAGCGACGGCTTCCAGCTCCAGCGCGGCCTGGGAGCCAAGCGATTGTTTGCGGGCGCGGAGCAGCGCGTTCCAGGAAATGAACGAAGCGCCGCTCGGCGGCCCGGTCGGCCCGGTCGGCCCGACGCCGACGCGCACCGGGCTGCCCAGGTCGATTTCCGCCTCGGACTCTTCGCCCCAACCCGAGGTATCCACGGCTTGCCGCGCCCCGCAGTGCAGACAGCGCGCCGCATCATCCGCCAGCAACTGCCGGCAGGAAGTACATTGCTTGTCCATGCCTGTGACGCTCCTCGATCCGGGGGTCGGCCAGTGTTTTGGGGGTCGGTCCTTCACCCCCGCTTGCTTACCGCTTTGAACTCAGGCCAGAAGGGCCTGCAATTCCGCCTGGGATAGTTCCTTGCTGAAATGGCAGCCGAGCAACCAGATGGTTTCATTCATGGGCACCAGACGAACGATGCGGGCCACCAACTTCGTCCCCGCCCCGCGGTTGGATTGCTTGAAGTCGACGACCACGAACGTGCCGGGAGCGACGGGCGTGGCGCACAGCAAGCCGATGCCGGTGGCGGAGACATCGCGCACCCGTGCCGACAGCTGCATCAGCGGGATCAGTGAGACGGGTTGAAACACCACCTTGAGGTCGGCGGGAAACCGCACGGATTCCCGGCGGTCGATGCCCGGTGACTTGGTCGGCGGAGGCGGCGGAGGCGGAGGCGTCGTCGTCCGCGGCTGTTTCTTGGTACGCCAATCCCAGATTCCCACACTCCAGCACCTTCGGTCCCAGAGAATTCGGCTGACGGTTCCATTCGGACTCGGCGCTGGACTTCGGCCAGCGGCGGCAACCCTTGCTTCCGCGAGCATTCATATCGAAGATAATCCCAGCGCCGTGCGAGTTCCGCTCAAGCGTAAGCCATCGGCGTATAGCTGTCAACTTTTTACGGCCCGGCGGCGGCAACGAATCCGTCCCCGGCGAGGAGGCCCCATGCTGGTCGAACTCATCCAGGCCACGGCGCGCGACGGTGTGCGCCTCGACGGCACGTTCCGCCAGCCGGCCGACGCCGCGCCGCGCCCGCTGACGCTGGACGCTTGCTGCTTGATTCACGGCACCGGCGGCAACTTCTACAACTCGACGCTGCTCGAAGCGCTGGCCCAGCGGTTGCTCGGCCTGGGCTGCGCCGTGCTAATCGCCAACACCCGTGGTCACGACGGCATCAGCAACGCAGTGCGCGGCCCGTCGGGCATCCGGCAGGGGGCCGCGTATGAAGTCGTGGATGATTGCCGGCACGACCTGGCGGCCTGGACCAGCTGGCTCCGCGAACGGTGCGGGCCGCGCGTGGCCTGGCTGGGCCATAGCCTGGGTGCGGTCAAATGCCTGTATGCGCGCTCCCAGGAACCGCAGCTGGCGCCCGCCGGCATCATCGCCGTGTCGCCACCACGGCTGTCGTATTCCTGGTTCTGCGCTGGCTCAGCAGCTGCTGAATTTCTGGCCACCTATCAGCAGGCTGCGGCACTCGTCGAGGCAGGCCAACCGACCGCCCTACTCGAAGTCCGCTTTCCGTTGCCCTTCGTCATCACGGCCGCGGGATACGTCGAAAAGTACGGGCCGGACGAGCGCTACAACTATCTGCGCGTGCTGAACGGCTTCGACTGCCCGACCCTGTTGACGCTCGGCGAAAAGGAAGCGAGCCACAATCCGGCGTTTCAGGGCATTCCGGAAGCCATCACCGACTTGAGCCGCCCGCCGAGTCGCCTGCGACTGGCGACCATCCCCGGCGCGGATCATTTCTACAGTGGGGTGCGCGAACCCCTGGTCGCAACGCTGGAGGCCTGGCTGCGCGAACAGTTCACCGCGCCATAGCCGCTTGACCGGTTTGCGAAGCCGCCAGCGGCTCAAGTCGCGAAATTCTCCAGACCGCCCAGCCGCGCGGCAAGGCCGGCAAGTGCGGCAAAGACTGGCGCGTTTGGCGGCTCGTCCGATCATTCCCCGCGTGAATGCTGTGCCGTCTGCCTGACGTTTGCGGAATGTAAAGCCGATTCCTGAAAGCAGGAGAATGAGACATCGTGCGGCGGCAAGCGAAGCGAGCCAGGCCGACGCTTTTTGGATTTTTCACGAATCGGGGGCAACATGAACAGGATGGGCATGATGCTGGCAACGCTGGTCGCGTTGCTGGGTGCGACAGCCAGCCGGGCACAGGAAGCCGAGACGCCGAAACCCGCGGCCCCCGAGACGGCCGCCACCCTGGGCGCGCCGGCAGCCTGTGACGCCGATTGCTGCGCCGACCGCGACTGCGGACGTGCGCGCTGCCGGGGTCCGCTGGCGCGGCTGCTCGAACGCCGGAATGGCAGCTCTTGTTGCGACGATTGCTGCTCTTCCGACTGCAAAAACGATAAGTGCGACAAGAGCTGCGGCAAGCGGTGCAGCCTGAGCGCTATCCGCGACTGGCTTTGCTTCAAGCGCCCGACGGTGCGCTGCCCGAAGGGGCCGGCTCCGCGCAACCCGCCGCTGTACACCTTCTTCCCGTGCGATGACTGCGGTGATGGCTGCGGGCCGCGCTGTGCGGACGGGCAGTGCGGCGACGCCTGCGGCACCGCTTGCGCCAGCAAGCCCTGCAATGACTGCTGCGATTCTTGTAGCGGCAAGTAACACTCAGCGAAAAACAACCGCTCGCGGCTCCGCACATCCAACAAGATGCGAAGCCGCGAGCGGTGAGGACTCTGTCGCCCAATTCCTCTCTACTTATTCTTGAGCGGCGGATACAGCGCGTATCCCGGCACATTCACCGGCAGCTTGTACACGGTACGCCCGGCGGTCACGTAGAGCGCCTTCATGTCCGGTCCGCCGAAGGCCAGGTTGGTCAGCAAGTCCTCGCCAACTGGAATCTTCCCCAGCAGCTTGCCTTCGGGCGTAATCACGTAAATGGCTGGAGGCACATCCGTCGTCTCGAACGGGCTGCGCTTGTAGGAAATACCGGCGGCGATCCAGAGGTTGCCCTTCGCGTCGAGCTTCATGCCGTCGCCGCCGCGCCCCTTGCCGAAATCCCACACCAACCGTTGCTTACCGGGCTTGCCGTCGGAGCCGATCTCAAAGGCCCAGACCTTGCGATTGCCGTTGTCCTTCGGATGGCTGTCGATGACGTAGAGCGTCTTGTCGTCCGGCGACATGGCGATGCCGTTGGGCCGATGAATTTCAGGTTGCGTCAGCACGCGCGTCACCTTGCCGTCGGTATCGATGCGATAGACGGATTCGTGATCGAATTCCAGGCTGGCGCGGTCCGGGCCGTAGTAGGGATCGGTGAACCAGATGCGGCCCTTGGCATCGATGCACACATCATTGGGGCTGTTGTAGCGCTTGCCCTCGAACTTGTCGGTCAGCACGGTGACTTCACCGCTTTTCATGTCGGTGCGGACGATGCGCCGCCGGCCGACCCCTTGCTCGCCGCCTTCGCAGCTGACCAGTCGCCCCTGAGCATCGAAGCAGTTGCCGTTGGTCCGGCCGCTGTCGGCGCGCCAGACGGAGAACTTGCCGTCCGTGGCCAGCTTCATGATGCGATTGCCCGCGATGTCGCTGAAATAGACACTGCCGTCGGCATCCACGGCGGGTCCTTCGAGGAAGCAGACCACCGCGCCGGGCACGACTTTCGCGTCCGGGCCAACTAATCCAGCTGGCAAGGGCACCTTGTGCAGGTCGGTTGGTTCGGCGGCCCAGGCGACTGCGAGACCTGCCAGCACTGCCCAGCTTGCCAGCGTTCCGCATGCGTTCATGGCGACTCTCCGGGACATCGGGGAATTCGAGAAAAGCTGCCCGTGCGGCGCAGCATGGCGCGGGGTGGGCCAGCCGACGTTGCACCGAACGGCCTGTCCCACTACACTTTATGATTCCCCGGAGAATTTTCCCGTCCGGTTGAGCAATTCGGCAGCGAGCGGCGTTTGACCTGATGGAAGGGTCTGTCCCGAAAGCCACGGAAGGAACCAGCGCCAGATCATGGAAACGATAAGAGCCAAAGCCATCGGTTCGGTCCTGCGCACGCTGCGCCGCTGGGCGCGGATTTCGCGCGGCCCGTCAGCCCATCCGAAACGCCCTGGTCGCCTGGCCGTGGAAGTCCTGGAGGACCGCTGCGGACCTTGCGATTTACTCGCCGCCAGCGGGGCATCGCTCATCCCCGACCCACCCGCCCCGGCGGCCGATACCGCTGCAACGGCAGCGCCCGCCCCACAGCTGGAAGTGTGGACGGCCGAAGCTACCGTGCCCGATGAAGAACTGGCCGCGCCAGCGCAACCGGAGTGCGCGCCCGCTCCCACACCGGCCAGCCCAGCACAAATCTCAGCGGACGAAACGATCTGGCCCATCGATGCCGCTGACCTGCTGTGCGCCGAAGACTGGCCGACGGTCGATTCGCTGTTCTCCGTGCCGGAGTTCGCGGCCGACAGCCCGGCCGATGCCATTGCCGGTGAACTGCGCCTGGCGCACGCGGCCGCGCCCTCGCCGGCCGAGGTCGAATGGTCCGTCGGCGATTCGGCCGGCTGCCTGGTGCCGCAGTTTGTCGTCGCGTCGAACGTCGGCGATACGCTGGCGACCATCACGATTCACGGCGCGGCCCAGGGAGGCGCGGGCGTCGCCTTGGTCAGTCCTTCGACGGCGGACGACACGCAGACATTTGGCGGGGTTGCCTACAATCGCACCATCGAGCCCGGTGCGGAACCCGGCTGGGAGGCACCCGGCGAAGCGCTGCCAGCGGAGGGCGATCCGAAGTTCAACGGCACCTCGCCCGAATGGCTGCCGGATGAATGGCCCGAATCGACCGGCGCGGTCGAAGACGCCGGCGACGGCCCACTGGAGCCAGCGGGCATCATGCCGCCCGCCGAGAACTATGCGGCGACCGCCGCTCTGCCGATGTCGCAGAGCAGCGCGCCGCTGTCGGCCCGGCTGAACGTCGTGGCTGCGGTGCCTACGCCGCACGGGCCAGTGGTCACTCCCAGCGTGGTATCGAACTCCGGGCCGGACCTCGCCGACAGCGTGTTCCGCATCAGCCGTACACCGGCTGCCACGGCTGCGCTCGAAGTCCACTACACCGTGAGCGTGTTTGGCGAGCAGGGCGTCGCGGACCGCGGCGGCACCGCCGTGATTGGCGGGGGCGCTGCACAAACCGAGGTCTCGCCGTTCGCCAAGTCCGCCGAGGCGAACGGCGCGGAGCTGGCCGTCTTTCGGCTGCACGAGCATCGCGACTATCGGCTGGGCAAGGTTGCCGCGACCTGGTTCGCCAGCAAATCGCTGGACAAGGTCAGCGAGGCGGCCTTGTTCACCGCCTATCGCCAGACGAACTCCGGCGAAGCCTTCAACGCCTTGGTCGAGCGCCACCGCGATGCCGTCTACCAGACCTGCTTCCGGCTGCTGGGCAATCGCCACGACGCCGAAGACCTGATGCAACTCGTCTTCCTGGCCCTGGCCCGACAACAGGTGCAGTTCCAGAGCACCCTCGCCGGCTGGCTGCGGACCGTGGCTCGCAACGCTTCCTTGACGTTCCTGCGTGCCAAGCGCCGCCGGACCCGGCACGAGCAGCAGACGGCGCGGCTCGACATCTGGCACGGCGACGACGCCCCGGAACTGCGCGAGGAACTGGAAGCCGCACTCAGTCAGGTCTGCCCACCGCTGCGAGAAGCGGTACGGCTGCGCTACCTCGACGGCCGGTCGCAGCAGGATGCAGCCCAGTTCGTGGGCATCCCACGCGGCACCCTGGCGCAGCGCGCCGCCAAGGGCGTCCACTGCCTGCGCGACCTGCTCACTGTCCGTGGCCACCTGCTGCGCTAGGGCAAATTCAAGGGAGTTGTTGCGCAACAGATAGTCTTACTGGGTGCCATGCCCACGGCTTGGCGTGGGCATGGGACGCATGCGAGGTCTCCATGCCCACGCCAAGCCGTGGGCATGGCACCCAAGCCACCGCTTGAGCAAGATGTCTCTTGCGTCCGCACTAGGGTCGGCGTATCGTTCTTTAGCTCCCTCCGTGTGAAGAAAAATTGCTTGGCGCGGAGGATCAAAAAAGCCCAGTGTTTTGCCACTGCGTGCCAAATGCTTCTTGGCACGGAGTGTCGAAAACCCCAGTGTTTTGCCACTCCGTGCCCATCGGCTACTTTTCTTCAACTGCCCTTGATCCAGCGCACCCCGGTTTGGCAGACTTCATTTCACCACGAACCCCGATCACTCCGGCGCATTCCCTGCAACTCCTGCAATCCGCGCCAGAAAGTCCGTTCGACCGGTGTTTGCCCACGCAGGTCAATGGCTCGGTAAAATTCTGAGCATCGTTGCGAGCGCCGGCGTTCTTCCTGGTGAACACCGCTGACGGATCGCGGAACATCCTCTTATCAAACCAGGAGCGAACCATGCGCGCTCGCGTAGCCGATGCCGTGCTGTCGAACTGTCTGCGCTTTCGTCCCCATCTGGAGCAACTGACCGACCGTGTGGTGCCCGCCGCCTTGGTCGATTTCGCCGGGCCGCTGGCCGTGTTCGACCCCGCCGAGGCCGACGTGATGGTCGTGGCCGATGAAGGCCAGGCAGCGGAAGAGGCGGCCCACGACGAGGCGATCCAGGGCGAAGCGAGGCCGGAACTGGATACGGAAATCGACCTGACCGGCGACGACAGCCTCGTCTACCTGACCTGCCTGCCGTTCGACGGAGAATACGTCGGCAACGAGGACGAGTTGCTCTACTTCACCTGTGGGTTTGCCGAGGAAGGTTTGCCGGTGGAGGACTCGACCAAGGCCGTCGAGTTGACGTTCGCGACTGGTGAGATCGTGGACGACGGCGTCGGCGAGGAAACGGGCGAGGAGGGCGAGGTCTTTCCGGGCGATGGCGAATGGGTGCGCCGCGACGTGGAGATTCTTGAGTTCGAGGCTCCCGTGGATGAGCCCCTGCCGGTGGACGGGATCGAGAACCCCGAAATCTACTACATGATGGGCGGGCCAGTGATGGCCCCGACAAGCGATGCCGAGGCAGCGCCGGCGGAAGCCGCCGCGCCGGCGACGGCGCCACTGGCCAACCTGGTTTCGGCGTTGATGCAGACCTCTTCGACCCCAGTCCAGTCGCCGCTGACTGTCCAGGCCGCGCCGCACGGCAACGACTTCGCGGCGACACCGGTCGCCGCCGCTACGAGCCTGGCGCAGTCGTCCTATTCCTTCACGGGCGCCAGCGGCGGTTCCGACAGCGAGCAGGACTCCGGCAGCACTCTCCATGCAGTGGGCGGCACCCAGGTAGTGCTGCCGGAGTCGGCGGCCGGTGCGGAGGAAGTCCGGGCAACCAGCCAGAGCGACATGGAAACGGGTCTGGCTGAAGAAGCCGGACTGCCGATCGCGCAAGACAATGCGGCCACGGTCATCGAATCGGGCCTGACGGCGCTCCAGTCCGAACCAGTGGTAACGGAGCAACTCGAAGCGGCGCTGTCGCTGGATGAAATCGCTGAACCGGCCGCACCGTCTGCGGGAATGGTCTGGGGCCTGTCGGCCGCCGCGGCGCTGCCCCTGGTCAAGCGTCGGCAGAAGCAAGTCCAGTAAAGTCGGCGAACTTGTGCAAGGTCAAGGAACTTGTTACTCAAAGGACGGCTTTCTGGGTGCCATGCCCACGGCTTGGCGTGGGC
>JAEUIF010001169.1 GCA_016795185.1 Planctomycetia bacterium
GGGGGGTCCGGGGTCCGGCTCGGGCCCGCTGACCCCTCTGCCCGCGGCGTGGGAGACTCAGACCCACTATCACCGGACCGCCGAGCCGGGCCCCCCGCTGTGCAATGCTGGCGGCCCGGCTCGCCGGATTTCTGGAAGCCCGCCTCAACCCACCTTCACCCGTGCGGGCCGCACGCCCCAGCCGAGGATCTTCGGCACGATCCACCGAAGGCCCGGCATGCCGGTCAGCAGGCGGACTGCCAACGGCAACCGGAACGCCGTGCCCTCCTGGAGCCCCGCCGCCACAACGCGTTCCTGGATCGCCGTCTGCACACCCTGGATCACCTTGACCGGCCATTCGCGCGCCTGTTGCACGTTGGCCAGGTCGGCATCGTTCACCGTCCCGGACTTCAGCTTGCCGGCCAGCTGGTTCGCCGTTTCGATCGCGTCTTGAATGGCGTAGTTGATGCCGACGCCGCCCACCGGCGACATCACATGCGCTGCGTCGCCGATCAGGAGCAGGCCCGGCTTGTGCCAGACCGGCAGGCGGTTCGACTCGACATTCAGCACGGGCACTTGCTTCCAATCGGTGAGGTGTCGGGCAAAGCGTTCCCTCCAGGCCGGCACCACGTCGCCGAGTTGCCTCGCCAGTTCGCCGATTCCGGCCGCGCGCAGGTTCTGGAAGCCGCCCTTGAGATAGACGAAGCCCACCAGCCAGGCTTCGCCGCGGTCGAAGATGATGACGAAGTGCCCGCCGCCGACGTGCATCGTCCCTTCATCGGCGGCGTCGCCGGGTTCCTTCGGCAAGTGCGTCCACATCACGTCCATCGGCGGCGAGGAGCGCTCGGGCTCGAAGCCGGCCAGCGCGCGCACCTTGGAGTGTCGGCCGTCGGCCGCAACCGTTAGTGGAGCGCGGACTTCGTGCCAGCGGTTCTCGCCGTCGCGATAGCGTACCCCGGCCACCGCGCCGTTTTCCGCGACGAGCCGCTGGACGTTGGCGCCCAGCACCAACTTGAATGCGGGGTACTGGGCGGCCTCGCCAGCCAGGAAGTCGAGAAACCGCGCCTGCGGCATAATCATGACATAAGGGAACTTGGAACGGACTCGACCAAAGTCGGCCATCACCCGTTCGCTGTCGGGCGTCTTGATGCGCATGACGCGCAGCTTGCCGTGCGGCAGGGCGTGCAGCTTGTCAGCGAGCCCGAGCGCGTCCAGCGCTTCCAGGGTCGAGGGGTGGATGGTATCGCCGCGAAAATCGCGGTCGAAGTCGCGGTGCGCTTCCAGCAGCGTCACGGGCGTTCCGGCCCGCGCCAGCAGGTAGGCGAGCACAACGCCGGCCGGTCCGCCGCCGACCACCACGCAGTTTGTGTTGGTCGTTTCGACCGGCGTCTCGTCGCTCGTTGGGGCCATCGGTTGCCCTCCCTGCTGTCAGGTCTGATCGTGTCACGGGTGGACTGGGCTGCCGAGCATTCTAGTCGGGCGTGCGCAGCCTGGTCAAGAAACGCAGTTGCGAGGCCGGACCGCGTGCGGACCTGACGGTGTGCGCCGTGACGCGCCGGCCCGTGGACGAAAAAGGGGGTGCTTCGGATCGTACCAGTTGCCCGCATCGCGCTGTCCATGCCGCCGCTTGAGTTGCCAGGTTCGGAGACGTTGATTCCAGGAAGCTGGGCAACCTGGACGATACGATAGCCAGGAAAGCCAGGGCTGGCCGGGCGCGGCGTCGCCGCCCGCCCGCACCCTGGCCGACCGGGTTGCCCACCGGGAACTGGCGTCCTGCCGCTGTCCGGATTAGAATCGACGTGACGAGAAGAGCGAGTCTTCCCCCTTTGCTGGAACAGCCATGACGAGACCGCGCCGGCTACGCAGCGATTCGGTACAGTCGCCGCTGGAGACGTACCTTCGCGAAATCAACGAGACGCCGTTGCTCAACTCCGAGAGCGAGAAGGAACTCGCCCTGCGGATCGAGCTGGGCGACAACGAGGCGCGCGACCAGATGGTGCGCGCCAACCTGCGCCTGGTAGTCAACATCGCGCGCAGTTACACCGGCAAGGGCCTGAGCCTGCAAGACCTGATCGAGGAAGGCAATCTGGGCCTGTTGCGCGCCGTCGAGGGTTTCGATCCGCGGATGAACACCCGCTTTTCGACTTACGCCAGCTACTGGATCAAGCAGTCGATCAAGCGCGCCCTGGTCAACACCGCCAAGACCATCCGCATTCCGGCCTACATGGTCGAGTTGCTGGCCAAGTGGCGGCGGGCCACGGCCAAGCTCCAGGAAGAATTCGGCCGCGCTCCGACCCAGGAGGAAGTGGCCCGGGTGCTGGAACTGCCCAGGAAAAAGCTGAACATCATCAAGAAGGCCATCCGCATCTACAATTCGGTGCCGCAGAACGATCAGCCCGAAACCGGCTGGTCGATCGACGAGATGTTGATGGACGGCCGGTCGAAAACGCCCGAAAACGAGATGCTCGAAACCGACGACTTGCAGCACGTCATGCAGTTGCTGAACAAGATGGACAACCGCGAAGCGACCGTACTCCGAATGCGTTTCGGCCTGGATGATGAAGAGCCCAAGACCCTCAAGGAAATCGGCGAGCGCCTGGGGCTGACGCGCGAGCGCGTCCGGCAGATCGAGAGCGAGGCGCTGGGCAAGTTGAACGAAAGTCTGACCGCCGACTG
>JAEUIF010001231.1 GCA_016795185.1 Planctomycetia bacterium
CGGCCCGATAGTGTCGATTGATGAGGTCGTTTTGCAGCCAGAGCAGTTTGCCGAACGCCCGCAAGGTGTTCGTTTCCGAGGCGCGGTCCAACCCCAGGCCGAGGATCGTGGCGGTCAGCGCGTCGGCGACGAAGCCGAGCAGGGCGTTCATCTGGACCAGCGGTACGTCGATCTCCTTCGAGCCTGCCTGCGGGGTGTGCATCTTGCCGACCATGTCGAGGTAGGCGACCATCTTGCCGTCGTAGGGGCGGGTCACCAGCGCGGCCAGGTAGCGGCCCAGGTGCTGCTTGCGATACTGGATCATCGGATGGTCCGGCGTCACGTCCGCGAGTTTATGCGGCACCGGACCTTCGTAGCCATGCTGTCGGGGGACGAAGTGCCGCCAGGTGGCGTCGTACTGGTGCAGCTTCTGATACACCGCATCGACCAGCGTCGGCACCAGCGGGGCCAGGACCGGCGCGGCGGCGTGGATGGCGGCGACGTCTTCCGGGCCGAAGCCCAGGAAGTCGGCCAGGTACCGGAAGCGATACGCGAGGTCGGCTTCGAGGCGGGGTTCGTCGATGGTCTGCATGGCGGGGCCTCCGAGGACGCGGCTTGACGGATGGGACTCCACTTCGGATAATTGGACATTGTCGTCCGATTTACCGGGGCAAGCATACCCGACGGCAAATTGGATATCAAGGTCTAATTTGCAAAATCCGAAAGGCCGTCATGTTCTCCCAGACCGTCGAGTATGCCTTGCGGGCGGTGGTGCATCTGGCCGCCGAAGCGCCGGCGGCGCGGACCACCGACCAGATCGCCCTGGCGACGCGCGTGCCCAAGCCCTACCTGTCGAAGGTGTTGCAAGGCTTGAACCGCGCCGGCGTGGTGCATTCACAGCGCGGCATCGGCGGCGGCATGACGCTGACCAAGGCACCGGCCGAACTGACCATTCTCGAAGTCGTCAACGCGGTCGAGCCCTTGGGCCGCATTCGCGAGTGCCCGCTCGGCCTGGCGGCGCACGGCGTGCGGCTGTGTCCGCTGCACAGGCGCATGGACAACGCCCTGGCGACCGTGGAGGCCGCCTTCTCGCAGACCACGCTCGCGGAAGTCCTCGCCGAACCGACCTCCAGCCCGCCCCTGTGCGAAGCGCGCACGCCCTTGAAGGTGCGCCAGCATTAGAGCCCGTGTCCGGCGCTGCCGTGAGAAAACTGGCGAAAGCGCCGCGCTCGTGTCATAATCTCCCCACCAACTGCTGGATGCCTGACAATCGGCGGCGCGCGACCGCCGACGGCAGGGCGTCTCCCACCAATGGGGAATTTCATGCGCAGGACCATCGCGTTTGCATTACTCGGCGTGGGGCTGGCGCTGCCTGCCAACCTCGGCGGGGCCGAGCCTAAATCACTGGTCGCGAAGATTCAGGCCGTCGGCAGCGAGGGCAAGGGCAATACCGACGCGGCTCAATCCTGGAAGGCCCTGGTCAAGCTCGGCCCCAGCGCGCTGCTCGAAGTCCTGACGGGACTCGATACCGCCGATCCGACCGCCGCCAACTGGCTGCGCGCCGCCGTCGATGCCATCGCCGAGCGCGAACTCGCCGCCAAACGGCCGCTGCCCATCGAGCAACTGGAAGCGTTCATCAGGGACGTGAAGCACGCCGGCGCGGCCCGCCGCCTGGCCTACGAATGGCTGGTGCGCGCCGACCCGAAAGCGGCCGACCGCTTGCTGCCCGGCATGCTCGAAGACCCCGGAGTGGAATTACGCCGCGACGCGGTGGCGAGGGTAGTGAAGGAAGCCGATGAGCAATTCGCGAAGGACGCCAAGGACGCGGCGCTGAAAACCTACCAAAAGGCACTGGCCAGCGGTCGCGACCGCGATCAGGTGGACCACATCGCCGGGCAACTGAAGAAACTCGGCCAGACCGTGGACCTGCCAGCCCACTTCGGCTTCATCCAGCGCTGGCTGGTGATCGGCCCCTTCGACAGCAGCGGCGGCGTCGGTTTCAAGGCGGTCTATCCGCCCGAGAAGCAAGTCGATCTGAACGCGACCTACCCCGGCAAGGGCGGCATGGTCGTCGGCTGGAAAGAAGCGACGGCCGAGCAGGTGAAGGACAACTACGCCCTGATCGACTTCAATAAGGTGCTGACCAAGTACCAGGGCGCGGCGGCCTACGCCTTTGCGGCGGTCGAGTCGCCGAAGGAACAGCCCGTCGAGATTCGTGCCTCGAGCAACAACGCAGTGAAATTGTTCCTCAATGGCAAGGAAGTCTTCTTCCGCGAGGAGTACCATCACGGCGTGCGCTTCGACGGCATGATCGGCAAGGGCACGCTGAAGCAGGGGCGTAACGAGATCGTCGTCAAGGTGTGCCAGAACGAGCAGAAGGAAGATTGGGCGCAGACCTGGGGCTTCCAGGTGCGGCTCAGTGACGCCATCGGCGGCGCGATTCCGTTCAAGGTGTTGCCCGAGAAGCCGGCTGCGGAAAAGGAGAAGCAATAGCCATGTTGCGATCAGCGATCACTCGATCGGTGCTGGTACTAGCGTTCCTTGCCGCTCCCGACGCACTGCTCACGGCCCACTGCCGAGCCGCGGACTGGACGCAGTTCCGCGGGCCGGGCGGTGGCGGCGTGTCCGACGACCAAGATGTGCCCGTGAAGTGGAGTTCCACGGAAAACGTCCGCTGGAAGGCTGCGCTGCCGGGGCGCGGATTGTCGTCGCCCGTGGTCGCCGACGGCCGCGTGTATGTGACGGCCTGCACCGGCTGGCAGCAGAACCGGCTGCATGTCCTCTGCTTCGATGAAAAGACCGGCAAGCAGCTCTGGGAACGGCAGTTCTGGGCCACGGGACTGACAGGCTCGCATCCCAAGACCAACATGGCCGCGCCGACCCCGGTGACGGACGGCAAGTTCGTCTTCGCGCTCTTCTCGACCTGCGACGTGGTCTGCTTGGACCGCGATGGCGACCTGCAATGGTACCGCTCGCTGACGGGCGACTACCCGACCATCACCAATCAGGTCGGCATGGCGGCCTCGCCGGTGCTGGCGGGCGATACCTTGGTCATGCCGATCGAAAACGCTGGTGAATCGTTCGCCCTCGGACTCGACAAGGCGACCGGCAAGAACCGCTGGAAGATCGAGCGCGACCGCCAGATCAACTGGACGACGCCGCTCGTCATGACCAACAACGGCAAGATCGAGGTCGTGCTGCAATCGCCGAAGGAACTGACCGCCGTCGATCCAGCGACCGGAGCCAAGCGCTGGTCGTACGAAGCCAAGGGCATTGCGTCGATTCCCTCGGCCGTCGCGGGTCAGGGCGCACTCTTCCTGCCGGCGGGCGAGTTCACGGCTCTGAAGCCGCGTTCCGACGGTGCTTCGCCCGAGGTGCTCTGGAACAGCATTCGCCTGAAACCGGCCACGGCGTCGCCGATTCTCTACAAGGATCGCGTCTATTCGCTGAACGGCGGCGGCATCCTGGTCTGCGCCGACGCCGCCAACGGCAACGTGCTCTGGCAAGAGCGCGTGAAAGGCCCATTCTCCGCATCGCCGGTCATCGCCAACGGCAAGCTCTACGCGGTCGCCGAGGAAGGCGTGACGACGGTGGTGCAACTGGGCGACAAGCCGCTGACACTGGCAACCAACGAAGTGAAGCCGGCGGCCGACAAGGACTTGTTGCTCGCCACCCCCGCGATTGCGGGTGGCGCGATCTTCCTGCGCTCGGACGGCTGGCTGTGGTGCATCGGGGCGAAGAAGGAGCAGTAGGAGCTAGTAGGCAAGACCTGCACAAGCCTGAAGCGCCAGCGAAGGAATTGGCGTCCTTCGCTGGCGTTTCAGGCTTGTAGGGAGTGCGAACTCCGAAAACGTGCTTGTAGTCCACCTATTCCGCCTTCAACGGCAGCGTCACCGGCCGCCGCTCGTTGTTCGAGCGATAGATCGCGGTGAACATTTCCACCACCGCCCGGCCGTCTTCCCCCGTCACTTGCGGCGCTCGATTCTCCCGGATGGCTCGCGCGAAATCCTGAATCTGCAAGGCATGGTAGTGGCTGGTCGCATCCACTTGCCGGAAGCTCTGGCGATCCGCTGCCTGAAACTGTGCCAGCTGAGCTTCCTCGCCGGGAATCGTCCACAGGTCGTTCAGCGGCGGTTCGGCGATGGCGGTCATGCCGGCGATGAAGGTCGCGCCGCGGTCGGTCTCCACGCCCACGGACGCGGCGTTCGAGCCGTGGATATGGACCTTCGTGAAGATACCCGGCTTCTGCGAGACGCTGGCGACGATGGACCCCAGCCCGCCGTTCTGGAAGCGCAACACCGCCACCGCCGTATCGTCCACCTCGATGCCGGGATGATTGACGTTGGCCCAGTAGCCGGTGATTTCCGCGATCGGCCCCATGTACCAGCGCAGCAGGTCGAGCATGTGCGGCGACTGGTTGACCAGCACCCCGCCGCCCTCCGTGGACCACTTGCCGCGCCAGGGGTCCGACTGGTAATACGCCGCGTCGCGCCAGCTGTACATGGTGAAGACGCCCAGCACGGGCTTGCCGAGCTTGCCGGCATCGATGGCGTCCTTGATGCGGCGCACCGCTTCGTAAAAGCGGCGCTGGCTGATAACGCCGAGCAACACGCCGCCCTGCTGGGCCGCTTGCAGCATGGCGTCGCAATCGGCGAGGCTGGCCGCCAGGGGCTTCTCGACCAGCACATGCACACCCAGGCTAGCCGCGACGAGGGTGGGCTGCGCGTGCAAGGGATGCGGCGTGCAGACGAGCAGCAGTTCGACCTGCGCCTGGCGCAGCATGGTCGCCAGGTCGGTGAAGCCGGGCACGTCGTACTTCGCGCCAAAGTCCCTCGCCCGTTCGGCGCTGACGTCGCACACGCCGACCAGTTCCGCTTCGGCCAGGCTGCGCACCGCCGTGGCGTGAATGTGTCCGACCTTGCCGCAGCCGGTCAGCGCAACGCGTACCCTGGTCACATCAGGACTCCGATCAATAAGCCGCTTGCGGTTTGGCCACTGACCGCTCAACCCCAGCGGCTGAACTCGCCCTCGCCGCTCGTGAGCAGCAACTCGCCGTGCAGCACGCCCTTGGTGGCGAGCAGTTCGTCACCCAGATGGCGGACCTCGGCACTGGGGCCGCGCAGCACCGAGACTTCCAGGCAATGCCGTTCGCCCAGGTGGACGTGCATTGTCGAGATGACGAGGTGATGGTGATGGTGCTGCTTCTCGATCAAGCGATGCGACAGCTCGCGGGCATGGTGATCGTAGACCAGCGATAGCACGGCCACTTGCTCGCCCTGGCCGTGCTCGGCCTGTTCGTGGACGAGTCGGTCGCGGATCAAGTCGCGGATGGCCTCGCTACGGTTCTCGTACTGCCGAGCCGTCAGGTAGCGGTCAAACGCTTCCAGCAGCGATGCTTCCAGGGAAATGCTGATGCGGGTCAGTTCAGTCATGGTGATGATAACGAGAGGTCGAAGTCCAGTGGACGAAGCGCGAATGCAAGCTCAGGGACGGCGCACCTGCTTGGCCAGCAAACGAGCCAACTCGTCCAGGGGCTTTTCGTGGTCGTCCACCCGCAGATCAATATAGCGATCGCCGAAACCGTTCGGCCCCGCGCCTTCGCGAACCACGAGGATCGCGGCGGACTGCTTGCCACGCTTGTCGCCGCCCGCCTTCTCGCCGGCTTCCATCGCTGCCTGGAGCCGCCAGGCCAGCGGGCCTTTGGCGGCCTCGAACGCGGCAGCCATGTCCGTGATGACGGCTTCACCCGCCAGCAGGTTGCCCACGCAGACGTACCCTTTGCCTTCCTTGCCGCCCGCGTAGGGGATGCACATCTTGCCGGTGAACGCCGCGGCGTTGCCCTGCTTATCGACGATGCCCAGCTGGCGAACCTCACGTTGGCGATCCGCCTCGGTCAGCATCTTGACGGCTTCCGCCGCGGACTTGCCGTCGGCCAGCAGTTCCAGTCCTTTCGGTCCATACGTGACATTCACGGCGCTTTGCGTGGCTATTGCCCCGACATTGGCCTTGGCCCACGGCACGCAGTTGCCCACGGCCAGGACGCGCGAGGCGGTGGCCACGCCCCATTCCTTGCGGTCGGCGTCGTAGGCGGCGATGGAGAACGTGGACGCCCACACCTGCGGTGCAGGCTCTGATGCCGACGGCGGCGCCAGGTTCAGGCCACCGGCCAGCAGGCCGATGCCGCCGATCAAGACGAGCAGACAACGACGGGACGAACGCATGGTGCAATCCTCGTGCAACGGCCGTAGGCGAGAGCGGGCTTATTGTCGGCCGTTGCACGGCGAATTGCCAGCAAGATTCGGTCGAGGTGGAAAGCCGCGAACGGCGTTAGCGGCTCCGCCCGCGCTCCTGGTATTGCTTCAACAGGGCTTGCAACCGGGCAACTACTTCGGGTTGCTTCTGGTAGAGGTTGTGCCGCTCTAGCGGGTCGTCGGCCAGGTGGTACAGTTGTCCGGTCGGACCGCCGTCGGCGGGCTTCTCGGTGCGCGGCGCGGTGAAACCACCGGAGCCCAGACCATCGATCAACTTCCACGGACCTTGCCGGATGGCGAACAGACCATTGGCCGAATGATGCACGATGGCTTCGCGCAACGGCTTTTCCAGCTTCTCGCCGCGCAACGCCGGCAAGATGCTGACACTGTCCTCACCGGCCTGGTCGGGCAGTTTCTCTTCCACGATGGCCGCACAGGTCGCCAATAGATCGGTTAGACAGATGGTCTGCTCCGAAGTAGTTCCTGGCTTTATCTTGCCGGGCCAGCGAGCGATGAACGGCACCCGATGGCCGCCCTCGTGAATGTCCGCCTTCTGGCCGCGCAGATTGCCGTTGGAGCGATGGCCGAATTTCTGGATGTCCTCCGGCAGCCAGTGCGCGCCGTTGTCGCTAGTCACGATGACCAGGGTATTGTCGCGCAGCTTCAAGCGATCCAGGGCCGCCAGCACCTGGCCAACGCTGTCGTCCACCTGCACCGTGAAGTCGCCATAGGCGCCCGCCTGGCTCTTGCCCACGAAGTCCTTGGTCGGCAGCCAGGGCGTGTGGGGGCCGCTCAGCGGCAGGTAAAGAAAGAACGGCTTGCCGGGCGACTCCTTTGCGTGGCGGTCGAGGAATTCGAGCGACTTGCGGGTGCAGACGGGCAGGACATCGACGTGCTTGAACGACGGCGCGATCGGCCCGCCGCGCCAGAAGCCCAGTCCGCCTTCACGCTGGCCCTTGCTGTCCTCGACTTTTGCCGTGGGCAATTCGACGCAGCGCTCGTTCTCGACGAAAACGTAGGGCACCATGTCGAGCGAGGCGGGGATGCCAAAGTAGTAGTCGAAGCCGAGGGCATTGGGGCCAGGCTTCAGGGGTTTCGTGTAGTCGGTCGGCTTCTCGCTGCCCAGGCCGAGATGCCATTTACCGATGCAGCCCGTGGCGTAGCCGTGCTTCTTGAGCAAGGACGCCACCGTCAGGCGTTCGGGCTCGATCAAAGGCGTGTCGTAGCCCTGGAAGACGCCCTGCTTGAGTCGTGTGCGCCAGGCGTAGCGACCCGTAAGCAGGCCGTAGCGCGTCGGCGTGCAAACCGATGAAGGCGAATGGGCATCGGTGAAGCGCATGCCTTCGGCGGCCAGCTTGTCCAGGTGCGGCGTGGGGATTTTCGAGTCCTTGTTGTAGCAACCCAGATCGCCGGTGCCGAGGTCGTCGGCCAGGACGACGACGATATTCGGCGCAGCCTTCGGCGCGGCGAATGACACGGGGGCACAACCGAGGAAAACGATGGGTAGCAGCCAGCAGCGGTTCATGCGATGCTTTCCGATTGGAGTGATGGAACCGGGATAATCAACCCCGACGACGGCAGTCGTTCTCGCAGCCCTGCGGAAGAATTTGCCGAGCGCGGCACAACCTGCTTGGGGTTGCAATTGGTCTCGGCTACACTGGGGCCGCGATGGCCGGAATGCTCGCCATTTCACCCGGAGATCACCATGCACGCTGCCTGCCCTGTCAACCGGCGCGAGATGCTGCAACTGCTCGGCCTGCAATTCGCCGGCCTGGCGCTCGCGGACACCGTCCGCGCTCAACCACCCGCCGGGCGGACGCCGCTGAACCGCTTTCCGCGCATGGTGCAGGACCACTTCGTCGCCCGCGTGCGCGCCATCGAAGCCGCGGGCAATGAGGCCCGGGCCAAACTGAAATCGAAGGAAGATGCGGAAGCCTATGTGCGCATGGTGCAGCAGAAAATCCGTGACTCGTTCGGGCCGTTTCCGAAGAAGACACCGCTGATGCCGCGCGTCACCGGGACGGTCGAACGCGACGAGTACACCATTGAAAAAGTGATCTTCGAGAGCCGGCCGGAATTCCTGGTGACGGCGAACCTGTACATTCCGAAGGGCAAGAAGTTGCCCGCGCCGGGCGTGGTCGGCAGCTGCGGGCATTCGCTGAACGGCAAGGCGGCGGAAGCCTATCAGTCGTTCGCGCAAGGCCTGGCCCGCCAGGGCTACGTCACACTGATCTTCGATCCCATCGGCCAGGGCGAACGCCTTCAGTACCTGCACCTGCCGAAAGGCATACGACCGTCGCCCAGCGTGGGCGAGCACCTACACGCGGGCAATCAGCAGTTTCTGGTCGGGGAGTTCTTTGGCTCGTGGCGAGCCTGGGACGGCATCCGGGCGCTGGACTACCTGCTGACGCGCAAAGAAGTTGATCCGAATCACGTCGGCATCACCGGCAATTCCGGCGGTGGCACGATGACGACCTGGCTGTGCGGCGTGGAACAGCGCTGGACGATGGGTGCGCCGAGTTGCTTCGTGACCACGTTGCGACGGAATCTGGAGAACGAACTGCCGGCCGATACCGAGCAGTGTCCGCCGCGCCTGCTGTCGCTGGGCCTGGATCACGCCGACTTCCTGGCCGCGCTGGCCCCAAAGCCGGTGGTCATTCTGGCTCAGGAACGGGACTACTTTGACGCCCGCGGAGCGGAAGAGGCTTACGGCCGGCTGAAACGACTCTATGGGTTGCTCGGTTCGCCGGACAACGTGAGGCTCTTTATTGGACCGCAGCCGCATGGCTACAGCCAAGAGAATCGGGAAGCGATGTATCAGTGGTTCAACCGGGCCACGAAAATTTCCCAGGCCACGGCGGAACCGAAGCTCATAATCGAAAAAGACGACACGCTTTACTGCGCGCCGCAGGGCCAGGTGGCCGAACTGAAGTCGCGCACCGTCTTTTCCTTCACCCTGGAACGCGCGAAGCAACTGGCCAAGCAACGCAAGGCGCTCGACGGCGACGCGCTGAAGCAGGCGTTGGTCAAGGAACTACGGCTGCCCGAGCGAACCGGCGTGGCCGACTACCGCATTCTGCGCAACAGTGGTGGACGCAAGTATCCGAAACCGCAATCGACCACGTATGCCGTCGAAACCGAACCCGGCGTCTTCGCGCTGGTCTATCGCCTTTCGGATACCGCCCATATCTCGCGACCGCCGAAGGAACCGGCGCGGGCAGTGCTGTACGTCGCTCATCACTCCAGCGATGCCGAACTGCGTTCCGAACCGCTGCTGGCCGAGATCATCAAGGACGAAGCGAAGGCCGACTGCTTCACCTGCGACGTGCGCGGCATCGGCGAATCGCGGCCGGATACCTGCGGCGGCACGCAGCAATTTCTCACGCCCTACGGCAACGATTACTTCTACGCGGCCCATGCCCTGATGCTTGACTATCCCTACCTCGGCCAGAAGACCTTCGACGTGCTGCGCGTGCTGGACTGGTTGAAGTCCATCGGGCGGACAGAAGTGCATCTGGTGGCGCGGGGTTGGGGCGCGCTGCCGGCGACCTTCGCGGCAGTGCTATCGGATCAAGTGACACAGGTGACGCTGAAGAACGCGCTGACTTCCTATCAGGAGATTGCCGAGTCCGAGCACTATCACTGGCCGCTGTCCGCCCTGCTGCCCGGCGTGCTGGAGCGCTTCGACCTGCCGGACTGTTACCGGGCGCTGCAAGCGAAGAAACTACGACAGGTCGAGCCCTGGGGGCCGCTGGCGGGAGAGAAGGCGTGATTGCGGCTTACCCTGGCGCGAAGAATAACTGCTGGCTCGTTTGATTGCGATGCTTACCGACGATCAACGCAAACTCTGGGAGGCCTACGAAACTGCGGAAGGACGCGCGCCCCGTGCGGAGAAATTGCAAGCCCTTGATGCGTTTCTGGACGCCCTTGTCAGTTCGCCGGCGACGGATTGGTTCCCGTGGGCTCGATCGGTCGCAGAGCAGGTCGTTGATCACGGCACCGATTTCGTAATTCGCCGCCCACTTTTCGAGCGGGCAGTGTTTCCTGCTTTGCTTGCCGGCTACCAAGCTCGTCTGCCGGGCAGCGCCCGTTGGTTGGCTGGCCTTGCCGATCATTTGCGGCGAAATCCTCAATGTCGTGAGCAACTCCCAGCCGAAGAGGCGACGGAACTGGGGTTGCTGTGGGCAGCAATCAGGCAAGACCCGGCGGACCATCGCTCCCGGCGCCGCTTGATTGACAAGGTCTCATCCCGGTTGCGCTACTCCATACACGAAGTTCCCTCCGGCATACTTTACGGCATAGGCGGTGCCTCGCCCGAACAATGTCAGGAACTTGAAGAGGAATTGGAAGAGTTTAGTCGGCTGGTTACGCAAGCGGCCGTTCAAGAACGATATGCCGAGTTGATTCGCTCCTGCCGCCTTCACTTTCGAGGGTATCGTGACTATCTTCTGCAACGGGAAAAGTACGAAAGCTACGCGGCGTATCTCGCGCAACATGCCGAGGAGGTCGGGGGCTAACGCAATCGTTGGCTGATAGCAATCAGCTATTCTTGCACTGAAACAGGAGCGACATGGCCACACCCTACGACGGCATCATTCTCGGCACCGGCCACAACGGCTTGATCTTGCAAGCGTACCTGTCGCGCGCGGGCTTGAAGACGATCAGCGTGGACCGCGCGGCGATTCCGGGCGGCGGCCTGACGACCGAG
>JAEUIF010001243.1 GCA_016795185.1 Planctomycetia bacterium
CGGCAGGCGTCAGCCCGCTGTTTTCTTGCATCAACAGCGGGCTGACGCCTGCCGCGCGCCGGGAATGCCAGCCAGTCCCCACCGGACAACGGAACTTTACCGCGAGCAATCACGTCCATCTATCGGGGCAGCGGCGGCAAATCATGGCGAGGACACTGGCCGCGCCGCTCGAAATTCGGAAAATGCTTGACACCTACGCGCGGCGGCGTTCTTATGAGGAGTAATCAACGCTGCCACCACGATCGCCTTCCCTCCCATGAGGGTCGCCGGGCCGTTCATCCGAGTACAGGACTCGCCCCTGGGTGCGGCATTGGCGTTTTCCCACAAGCGACGGGATGGCGACGCGGAAGCAACCGTGGATTGAAGCAGGGGCCCAGTTATCGCGTCCAAGGTAGGAGCCGGCGCGACCCTTCGGCAAGCTGCCAACCGAAGGATTCGCTTTCCCTTGGCCACTCACCTTGCGTTTGGGTCAATCGGAGCCGAGGGCTGCCGTTCCCGCGCACCCGTCGGCTGAGTTCGTTCTCCGCTAATCTTTGATGCCAGGGACACCATCATGGGACTTGCCGCAGGTCGTTCGTTTCAATTTCGTCTGATCGCAGCCCTCGGTCTGTGCATCGGACTGCTGTCCTTCTTCGGACTGGGCACCCCGTCGAGCTGGCAGCCCGGCGCGCTGGCCCAGGAAGGCGCTGAACCAGCGCCGGCCGACCCCGGCGAGGGCGGCGGTGCTCCCGCGGCCGGAGCTGCCCCGGCCAAGAAACCAAACCTGTTCTGGCACATCGTCAAGTCGGCGGGCATCATCTTCGGGCCGCTCCTGCTCCTGATCTCCATCGGCCTGGTGGCACTCATCGTGCTGCTGGCGATGGACCTGCGCATGGGCGTGGCCATTCCCCCCGGCTTCGTCGAGGAGTTCACCGACACGGTGAACAAGCGCAAATTCAAGGAAGCCTTCGACCTCGCCCGCAACGATAACTCCTACGTGGCCCGCGTGCTGACGGCGGGCATGGGCCGCCTGCAATACGGCATCGAGGATGCCCGCGAGGCCGCTTACAACATGCTCGAAACCATCAAGGCCAGCAAGGAACAGCTGATTGCCTACCTGGCCACCGTCGGTACGCTCGGGCCGCTGCTCGGCCTGGTCGGCACGGTGTTCGGCATGATTCTCTCGTTCATGGAACTCGGCCAGGGCAGCTCGCCCAACGCCGCCAAGCTGGCCGAAGGTATTTCGCACGCCCTCGTGGTGACCCTGCTGGGTGTGGCCCTGGCGGTGCCGGCCATCTTCTGCCACTCGGTGTTCCGCAACCGCTTGGTGCGCATCTCGATGGATACCGGCAACATCGCCGACGACCTGCTGACCCAGATGTACCACAACTCGAAGCGGCCGGGCGGCGGCCCGATGCCGGGCGGCAACGCGGCCCCGGCCGGCGCCATCACGGCGTCGCGCTAAACTACTTGTAAATGTCCGCTCCCGGTAGGGAGCGGGCAGCACCACGATCGCGGCATCCTCCCCATGAAATCGCCGTCGGCGGCACGCTTCGGCGTGCCGCCGACGCGGTCCCGATACGCGGAAGAGGTACGTCATGGCCCAAGTAAGCAGTGAAGGCGGGTGCGAACCCAATCTGATTCCCCTGCTCGACCTCGTCCTTCAGCTGGTCATGTTCTTCATCATGGTGGCCAACTTCGCGGCCCAGCAAGTGACCTCCGACGTCATGCTGCCGCTGGCCACCTCCGCCCGCCCGCCGGATCCCGGCGAGACGGATGTGATCTACCTGAACCTGAACAGCGAAGGCAAGCTGATGGTCACTGGCCGCGAGCCGCTGCAAACGCTCTCGGAGGTCAAGTACTTCCTGATGTCGGAGTACCAGACCGCCAAGCGCGCCGCGGAAGCCGCCGGGATGACTGAACCGAAAACCGTCGTCATCATCCGCGCCGACAAGAACGCGGACTTCAAACCGGTCTACGAAATCCTGCGTGAGTGCAAGCAGGCGGGCTTCCGCAAATGGCAGCTGCGCGCCACCGTGAAGAACAAATAACCCTGGTGCCCCGATGAAGAAAAAACACAAACAGGACGGGCCACAGGACGTCCAGTTGAATGTGGTCATCACGCCCATGCTGGACATGACATTCCAGCTGCTGTTCTTCTTCGTGCTGACCTATTCGCCCAGTTCGGCCATGGAAGGCAAGATGGACTTCAACCTGCCGGCCTCGGGCGATTACCGCGCCCGCGCGCCGGAGGACGTCAACCTCGATAAACCGTCCGACACCGACCTGGCCCTGCCCGCTCAGCTGACGGTGCTCATCAAGACGGTGCGCGACGGCGTCAACGACGGCAACATCAGCGCCCTGGTCGTCAAGACGACCGACGGCGAGACCGCCCTGCCCAACCTCGAATCGTTGGAGAACTTCCTGCGTCAGAAGATCAAGGACGAGGGCGTTTCCAACAAGGACGACATCAAGATCGAGGCGGAAAGCCGGCTCAAGTACGCCTGCGTCATCGACGTGATGGACGCCTGCCTGAAGTCCGGCTTCACCCGCGTCGGCTTCAACCCGCCGCCGGACCTGACGATGAACTGAGGAACTCCGAACAGCCCCTCGCCCCTGGCG
>JAEUIF010001252.1 GCA_016795185.1 Planctomycetia bacterium
CGCCAGGGGAGAGGGACCAAGCGGACAGTCGCTGAAGTCGGGAGACGGCGCTCCGGCGTCGCGCCGGACGGGGCCGACGTTCACGACGCCGGCTCCTTGCCATCCTCTACGGCCGGCGCGGGCGGAGATTCACCGAGCACCTCAGCGGCGCTGCGGCTGGGCTCCTCGGGGGCGACATCCGGCCCAAACAAACTCTCCAGGGTCGGCTTGGCCTCGACCGCAGCGCGCGGTTCGGGCGGGAACAGGTCGGCTGGCCCCAGGGCCGCGCTGCCGCGCGCCGGGGCGCTGGCCGCCGCATGCTCGCGCGGCTCGGACTCGGCTTCCTCGCCGACCTTCTCGGCAAATTCCTCGGCGACCGCGATGATCTCCTCGGCCACATTCTCGTCCACGCCGGCCAGCTCGGCCAGCTGCGCCGGCTCCAGGAAGGTCAGGTCATCGTAAGACAGGAAGCCTTCCTCGATGAACACCTCAACTTGCTCGTCGGTGACGCCGGGGATTTGCAGGAACCAGTTCTGGGCGCGGTCGATGCCCTCGGTCAGCTCCTCGTGCGTCATGATCTCGATGTCCCAGCCAACCAGCTTGCTGGCCAGCCGGACATTTTGCCCGCGCCGGCCGATGGCCAGCGACAGCTGATCGTCTTTCACGAGGACGATGGCCCGGCCCAGCCGGGGGTAGAGGAAGACTTCCTCGACCTGCGCGGGTTGCAGGGCGTTGGGGATCATGACCTGGAGCGAATCGTTCCAGCGGACGATGTCGATGCGCTCGCCGCCGAGTTCATCCACGATGTTCTTGATGCGGCTGCCGCGCACGCCGACGCAGGCGCCGACGCAATCGACCTTCATGTCGATGCTGCTGACGGCAATCTTGGTGCGGTAGCCGGCCTCGCGGGCCACCGCCTTGATCTCGATGGTCCGGTCGGAGATTTCCGGAATTTCGTTCTCGAACAGCCGGCGCACGAAATCGGGGTGCGTGCGCGAGAGCACGATCTTCACCCGATGGCCCACCTTGCGCACGTCGAGGATCACCGCCTTGACGCGCTCGTTGACGTGGTGCGATTCGCCCGGAATCTGCTCGCTGCGGGGCAAGATTGCCTCCGACTTGCCGATGGTCACCGTGGCCGCGCCGCCCTCGAAGCGCTGCACGGTGCCCTGCACCAGGTCGCCCTTCATGGCGGCGTATTCGTCGAAGACCGCGTTACACTCGGCCTCGCGAATCTTCTGGATCATCATCTGCTTGGCCGACTGGGCGGCAATGCGGCCGAGGTCGTCCGGCTTGATCGGCTCCTCGCCCTTCTTGGCGGTGATTTCACCGGAGATGCGGTCGATGGCGACCACGACTTCGGTCTCGGTGCCGAAATGGCGTTCGGTGGCCAGCTGCACGGCGGCCTCGATGCCCTGGAAGATGACCTCCTTGGGGATGTTCTTCTCCCGGTGCATCTTGTCGATGATGTCGAGCAGGTCCGAGCCTTTCATGATGATCCCCTTGCACGCCGCGGACTCGAATGCCAATCGTGGGACCAAGGCGACCGTGGAAACGGGGACGGGGCTCGTTGTGCGAAGCACCCACGGGGCCGTTCCGGCAACGAGCCCCGTCCCCGTTTTCACGGTCGCCTGATAAACAAAAAAAGTGGGAGCCGGTCCCACTTTCGTGCCCTCGCCGGTGCGGGCGCACCGCGAGCGCGGCCCGGCCTCAGCCTTCCGGCCGACCGCCCGCGAGCCGTTGGCCCGTCGCTCCATCGAACCAGTAAGTGCGGTCCATGTCGAACACCATCCGCCAAGGGTGCTCCGCCGATACTCTCGTCCGCCCGTCAACCTGAGCAGTCAACTCCACCTCGCCGCGCCGCAGCGTTACGAGAGTGAAAGCGCCCAGGGCTTCAACCCGTTGGACCTCCAGGACCAGCCCGCCGTGCGCCGGTTCCTCGGGAGACATCAGCCGCATGTCGTGCGGCCGAATGCCCAGGGTCACGGGTTGATTGTCCCGCACTTGCCAGCGGCTGTTGGGCCAGGCGGGCAAGGGTAGGAGCGTCGCGCCGATCCGCAATCCCGGTCCATTATCCGAAGCCGCGAGCACGCCGTCGAGCAGGTTCATGGCGGGCCAGCCGAAAAACGCGGCCACGCGCCGATGCGCCGGTTGCTCGAACACCGCCAGAGGCCGGTCCACCTGCCAGAGCGCGCCGTCATCGACCACGGCCACGCGGTCGGCCAGGACCATTGCTTCCACGGGATCGTGGGTAACGTAGATCATTGTCGCGGGAAAGCGTCGATGGAGCAAGTGCAACTGGCGGCGCAAACTGGAGCGCAGGGGGGCGTCCAGGTGGCTCAGGGGCTCATCGAGCAGAAAGACCGCCGGCCTCCGAACCAGGGCACGGCCCAGCGCCACGCGCTGCTGCTGGCCCCCGGAAAGCTGGTTCGGCCGCCGTTCCAG
>JAEUIF010001334.1 GCA_016795185.1 Planctomycetia bacterium
CGTTTCACCGCTCACGATCCCGAATTGCTCGCTGCACGCGCTGGCCTCCACCATCAGCCTGGCGCTGGGTATTCACGGGCCGGCGTTTGGCGTCGGCGGTGGGCCTGGGCATCTGGCCGAGGGGTTGCTGGGCGCGTTCTCCTTGCAGCAAGAGCAACGCTGCCCGGGCGTCTGGCTGGTACTCACTTCCTGGGAGCCGTACCAGCATGTCGATGCCTCGGGGAACATGATGGCGCCCGCTGTCTGCCACGGTGTTGCCCTGGCGCTGACCTCCCCGGAGGCGGGATTGCCTCGCTTTCAACTGCGCCGGATCGCCGGGCAGGAACCGACGGCCGATCCGATTCTGTCGGAACTGGCGCGGTTCCTCGGCAGCCCACGACCTTCACGCTGGCAGACGGACTGCGGCGGCGACCGCCTGGAACTGTCGGCCGCTTGACCGGGGCTGCTCTCCCTTCGTCCTGGTGATGGAATCCCGTCCATGAACTCTCGCGCAGTCTGGATCACGGGCGTTGGTGCTGCCACACCGTTGGGCCATAGTTTCTCGGAAGTGGCCGACAACCTGCTGGCAGGTCGTTCGGGCATCCGTCCCATCACTGGCTTCGACGCCAGCGAACATCCCAGTCAGATTGCCGGCATGCTCGACTACATTCCGTCGCCGCCTGGCTTCGCTCCTGAAGCAATCTCTCAACTCGAACGTCTGGAGCAGCTGCACCTGTGGTGTGCCGTTGCCGCCCTGCGCGACGCCGGCCTGTGGGAACGGCGGGGCGAGTTGCGCGTCGGCATCGTCCTTGGCCTGGGCGCGGAATGGATGCGGTTCTGGGAAATGAATCACAAGCATGGCGGGCGCGAAGTCTTCGACTCCCCGCCCGACCAGCCATCACTCATCGAGTCTCTGCGCCGCCGACTGGAACTGCACGGCCCGACCATGGCCGTGGCCGCGGCGTGCGCGAGCGGTAATTACGCCTTCGACCAGGCGCGTCGCTTGCTGCGCCTGGGCTGGGCCGACGTCTGCCTGGCAGGGGCGTGCGATCTGAGCGTGACGCCCATGTCATTGGGCGGCTTCGGCAACCTGCGTGCCTTGTCGCGGCGCAATAGCGATCCCGCGAGCGCTTCGCGGCCGTTCGACCGCGACCGCGACGGTTTTGTGATGGCCGAGGGCGGCGTTCTCTTCGTGCTGGAACCGGCCGCGAGCGCGCGCCAGCGCAGCGCGCGCTCCTATGCGGAACTGGCAGGCTGTGGCGCCAGCAGCGATGCGTTCCACATGGTCATTCCCGGCAACGATCCGACGCACGCGATTCGCGCCATGCGCGCCTCGCTGGACGACGCCCGCCTGAACCCGGACGAAGTCGATTACGTCAACGCCCATGCCACCAGCACGCCGGTTGGCGATATCGCCGAGACACGGGCCTTGCAAGCCGTGCTGGGCAGCGCGGTGTCGCAAGTGCCGGTCAGTTCGACCAAGAGCATGAGCGGCCACCTGTTGACGGGCGCTTCGGCCTTTGAAGCGCTGGCCTGCTTGGCGGCCCTCGATCGACAGGCAGCGCCGCCGACGATCAACCTCGACCAACTCGATCCGGACTGCCAACTCTGCCATGTCCCCAACCAGGCGCAGGAACGTCCGGTGCGGGTCGCGGTGTCCAATTCGTTCGGCTTCGGCGGCAGCAATATCAGCGTGGTGCTGCGCAAGGCGGCATGAAAAAAGCCGCTGGCGGTTTCGCCATCGTGCGAAGCCGCCAGCGGCCACGATCTGTTGATTTTCGGTTACGGTAGATCGCGGATCACGTTGACACGCCGCGTCACCCACACACCTTTTTCCTGGTAAGTCACGGCCGAATAGCTGCGGAGCACTTTGAGCACCTCGAAGACGGTGCGCACTTGCTTGAGCACGTCCTCGGCCGGGTTCTGCGCCGCGGCAGTGCTGACCTGCTGCTCGAAACCCACCGCCCGGAAGGTACCCGCTCCATATTCCACCCAGGCGCCGACCAGCGTGACTAGCCCGGCCCAGTCCACATGCACGGCGGTGGCCAGCGGCGTCTTGGCGTCCACCAGCGAGCCGTCGAACGTCAGGGGCGTGGCCGTCAGTAGCCGTTCGCTGTGCTCGTGCGACAGCGACAGCACCGCCACCTTGTCCGAGACGCTGGCATTGGGCACCAGCCGCTTGTCGAGTCCCAGATCTTCCGGAATCGGGTAGAAGAAGGTCATGCCGCCGCCCTTCAACTTGCGCGACTGCGGTCCCGGCAGTTGAAACTCGGGAATGTCCTGGTTGACCTTGCGCAGTTCCACCAGCAACCCATTCAGGATCGTGCGATATTCGCCGAAGGCTTTTTGCAGCTTGTCCGCGTCGCTGACGCCCACGACCAGCGCCGGTTCCAGGATCGGCAGCGCCACGGGCGATGGCGGGAAGTTATTGTGCCATTGCTTGCTGGCCAACTTGCCGTCGATGACGAACGCCGCTTGCCCGTCCGCCAGCGACGGAATCAGGAGCTTGCCAGTGGCCTCGTCGAAGCGCGTGAAGAGCGGCTTCGCTTCCTTCATGAATTGCTGATACTGCTGCTTGGATTCGGCGGGCAATTGCGGCACGCCGAATTCCTCGAAGTAGCCGTGGCCCAGCTTGGCCCAGCGCACAAACTGCGGCCAGGCGTTCGGGTCGGTCTTGTTGCGTCCAGCAATGACGATCAGCGGATTGCCGCCGACGTGGTTCAGGATGCTCAGCGGCTTGCTGCCGTCGCGCAGCTTGTGCTCGCTCCAGTCGTAGGTGTAGCCTTCATAGCCCTGGGCCGTCAGGAAGCTGAAATCGAGTGCCGCGCCGGGCACGGGCAGCGCGGTCTTGATTTCCTTCGAGAGCGCTTCCAGGTCCTTGCGAATTTTCGCCTGCTGGTCGGGCTTCAGTTCGGCCTTGGTCAGCAGCTTGAGGCCCCATTCCATGTAGGAATCGAGCGTGCTGGAGTTCGAGGTCAGCCGGGCATTCAGGGCCTTGCTGCTGTAACCGATGGAAGTGAGCTTCTCGCCCGCGTACTTCTCCAGTGGCTTGAATTCGGGGGTATCGATCAGCTTCTTGCCCTGGCCTAGCTTCGCCAGGTGGGCGTTCGACGGCCCAACGGACAGCAGCACGTACTTGCCGCGCACGCCCAGGCTGATGGTCAGCTGCAAGTCCTTGAGTTTCTGGAAGAGCGCCTTGTGCTGTTCGGGCTTCTCGATTTCGTTAAAGGGCGGCACGGTTTCCCAGGGGACCATCTTGCCATCCAGCGTTAGCGTGAGGAAATCGCCACCGCCGACCGCCTCGCGCTTGAGACGGTCCTTCAGCATGGGTGCCTGCTTGATCTGTTGTTGGAGAACCGTCTCAAGCCGGTTCAGTTGCGCCTTGGCCGCTGCCGGATCGCTGACTTTGAAACCGATCAGTATTTCCGGGGCTTGCAGACGGTCGCTGTTCTTTTGCAGCGTCCGCACCAGGGCATGGGCCATGCGCTCCTGCTGCGACTGGCCCGGGTTGGCCAGCTCGCCGAGCGACGATTCGAGGTTGATGGCGGCGTAAGTCTCGGTCAACAGGCCGAGGAAATCGCCCCAGCTATTGCCGCCGGAAACGAAGATCTCCTGGGAGACCATGTCCAGCACCAGATCGAGCAGTTGCTTGTTTTCCGGCACCTTGTACCACTGCTGGAACTGCTCGCCGAAGCCGCCTTCCCCATTGGCGCCCTTCAGCATTTCCTGCGCGAAGGGCAGTGACGTGAGCTTGGCCCAGGCCTTGCTGCCAGCGATCGCCTTGAATTGCTCGCCGTTGCGCAGCATCGAGGCGAAAAAGGCTGTGTCCGCCGGCAGTTCCTGCACGGCGCTGTCGATCTTGCTCAGGCTCTGCGCCGGGGCCGCCGGCTGAAAGACCAGGCCGCCCATCAGCACGGTGAGCGCTGCCAGTCCGGTCAGGCGAAATCGTCCGATCCACGGTCGGGAAGCAGACATCACAAACCCCTTGTGACGGAGACAGGGAGGCGTACGCGGAGGCGCTGCCCCGAAGAACAGCTATCTTATACCGCCGGAGTTGGGAAACAACTTGCCCCGGCGGACTATCCGCAAGCCGGCACGACAGCCGACACGCGGTGTAGCGGAGCACGCACTGCGGTTATTCTGGTTGTTCGTTCGGCGGGGGCCGAGATTTGCTGCTATTCGTCACTTTCCGTTCGCAACGCTTCGGAGAAGCGTTGCGGCGTCACGCGTCTCCGAAGCGTCGCGGACCAGCGGAGCGGCTATCGCGCCGCCACCGCACCACCGAGCGTCTGCCGAATTGCCCCGCGCAGCGCCTCGGCCACCAGCTGAATGCCCTGGTTCTGGAACATCTCCAGGTGCGAACCCGGCATGGTGTGCGTTTCGACCGTGCCCGTGGTCCAGTCGCTCCAGCCCTTTTTCGGATCGTCGTAGACGGTGGCGGCCCATGCCTCGTGGTGTTCGGCGCTGAAGAGTGCGATGCGGCCGTCGAACTTCTGCTCGGGCCAGTAGGTCTTGCCTGCCTTGTCCAGCGCTGCCCAGACTTTCTTGATGGTGTCCTGCGCGAAGCCTTCGACGTCCTTGATCTCCGGCGCGTTGAGAATGTTCAGGCCGAGCTTCAGCATGACGCGCGCCTTGACGCTGCCGTAACGTGCCTGGAGGTACTTCTTCTTCTCCTCGAAGTTGCCGCGCGCGAAGTTGTTCCAGTGCGTCAGCAGCCGTTTGCCCAGCGGCAGCTTCTTGGGATAGCCCGGTGCATTGGCGTCGAAGATGACCACCAACGGCACTTCCTTGCCCCGGGCGCGGAGCTGGCACGCCGTCTCGAAGGCCACCAGTCCGCCGACGGAGTAGCCACCCAGCAGGTACGGGCCTTCCGGCCGCAGCGCCAGGATTTCCTTGACGTAATGGGCGGCAATGTCGCGCACCCGGTCGGGCGGCTCCAGCTTGCCGTCGATGCCCACCGCCTTGACGCCATAGGTCGGCTGGTCGTCGCCGAGCATGCGGGCGAACTTGTGAAAGGTGAAGACATGGCCGCCCACGCCCGCGATGAGAAACAGCGGTGGGTTACTGCCGTGGTCGTGCAGGGGCACCACGCAGCTTTCGCTGCCGGCTTCCAGTTGAGTTTGCAGCAACGCCGCCAGCTTCTCCACTGTCGGCGTCTGAAACAGCGTGCCCAGCGGCAAGGAGTGTCCGAGTTGCACCTTGATTTTGCCCATGAGGATCGCGGCCGACAGCGAGTGCCCGCCCAGCTCGAAGAAGTTCTCCGTGACGCCGATCGGCTTGACCTTGAGCACCTCTTCCCAGAGGGCGAGTAGATCACGCTCCGCGTCGGTGCGGGGCGGCACGATCTGCCGTTCCTTGTCGCCCGCCGCGCCGGGGGCGGGCAGCGCCTTGCGGTCGATCTTGCCATTGGGCGTCAGCGGGAATTTCTCCATCCGCATGAAATGGCTGGGCACCATGTACTCGGGCAGCTTCTCTTTCAAATGCGCCTTCAGCCCTTCCGGCTCCGGGTTCTGGCCGTCCTCCGGAATGAAGTAGGCCACCAGGCTATCGCCGCGCAGCCCTTCCTTGCGGGCCAGCACGACGCTGGTGCGTACGCCAGGGTGCTGGTCCAGCTGCGTTTCAATCTCACCCAGCTCAATGCGGAAGCCGCGGACCTTGACCTGATGGTCGATGCGGCCCAGGTAGTCGATCTCGCCATTGGGCAGCCAGCGGGCCAGGTCGCCGGTGCGATAGAGCCTTGCCCCGGGCTCGTCGCTGAACGGGTTGGGAACAAAGCGCTCGGCCGTCAGGTCGGGCCGATTCAGATAGCCGCGCGCGATGCCGACGCTGGCAATGTAGATTTCGCCCGCGACGCCAATGGGCACCGGCTGCCGTTGCGGGTCGAGAATGTAAATCTGCGTGTTCAGGATCGGCCGTCCGATGGACGGCGCACGGGTGCCATCGACACATGGTCCCTGCGTGGCGCACACGGTGCATTCGGTCGGCCCATACGCATTGACGAAACGGCGGTCCTGCCCCCAGCGCGCCACCAGGTCGGCGGAACAGGCTTCGCCGGCCACCACGAGGGTTTTCAGCATCGGCAGCCGGTCTTCTTCGGGCAACACCGCGACGACCGACGGCGGCAAGGTGGTCACGGACACACGCTGTTCGGTGAGCAGTTGCACCAGCGCCGGGCCGGCCAGCACGACGCCCGGCGGCGGCAGCACCAGGGTCGCCCCACAGCACAGGGCCACGAAGACCTCCGACACCGACGCATCGAAGCTGAGCGACGCGAACTGCAACAGCCGGCTATCCGGCTTGACGGCGAAGCCATCGATCTGCGCCCAGGCCAGGTTGCCCACGCCGCGATGCTCGATCAGCACGCCCTTGGGCCGCCCGGTCGAGCCGGAGGTGTAGATCACGTAGGCGAGATTGTCGAACTGCACACCGCTGTCGGGGTTCTGGTCGCTTTCCTTGGCCAGTTCTTCGCCGATGGCATCCAGGCAGATGACCTGGGCGGAGTGCTGCGGCAGCTTGGCGAGCAGCTGCTTCTGCGTGAGCAGCACCTTGATTTGCGAGTCCTGGATCATGTAGGCCAGACGGTCTTGCGGGTAAGCCGGATCGAGCGGCAGGTAGCCGCCGCCCGCTTTCAGCACGCCGAGCAAGCCGATGATGACATCCAGCGAACGCTCCGCCGACAGGCCCGCCAGCACTTCGGGACCGATGCCCCGCGCCCGCAGGTAGTGAGCCAGCTGGTTCGCCTTGCGGTTGAGTTCGCGATAGGTCAACTGCTGCTTGCCCAGCACGACCGCGATATGGTCCGGAGTCTTCTCGACCTGTTCCTCGAAGAGCGCATGAATACAGCGGCCCTTGGGGTAGTCGCCCTGGGTACGGTTGAACTCAACCGTCACCTGGCGGCGCTCGTCGTCGGGCAGCATCGGCAGCGTGCCCAGTGTGCGGTGCGGGTCTTGCAGCATCATTTCCAGGATGGTCCGGAAGTGCCGCAGCATGCGCTGCACGGTCGGCGGGTCGAGCCGGGGCTTCTGGTACATGATGCCGAGCAACAGTTCCGGGCCGCCGAAAGCAGTCAGCACCAGGGGGTAGTCGGTTTCTTGCAGCAGGTGGACTTCGCGGTTCAGCCAGTCGCCTCCCTGGGCGCGCAGGCCGTCGTTGAGCCGCTGCTTCTCGAAGACGACGATGTTCTCGAACAGCGGCTGGCCGCGCGGCACTTCGCTCCAACCCTGCACCTTGATGAGCGGTGAATGCTCGTGCGGACGCACGGACAGACTGGCCTGGCGCAACTCTTGCAGGAAGGTCAGCAGCGGCTTGTCCGGGTTCACCTGGGCGCGGACGGGCACCGTATTGATGAACAAGCCGACCATGTGGTTGCTGCCGGGCACGGATGAATGCCGACACGCCCGCGTCGCGCCGAAGACGACGTCTTCCTCGCCGCTGTAGCGCCCCAGCAGCAAGGCCCAGGCCGCCTGGATGAGCGTGTTCAGCGTCAGGTCGTGCTGCTTGGCGAACGACTCCAGGGCAACGGTTAGCTCACGGGGCAGCCGGGCCTCCTCGTGCCCCTGGCCAATGTCCGCGCTGGGCTTCGTTCCCGGCGCATGCACGGCGGCGGGCAGCGGCGTCGGCGCGCGGAAGCCCTTCAATTCCTGCTTCCAGTAGGCTTCGGCCTGCACCCAGTCCTGGCGTTGCACCCAATCAATGTACTCCTGGTACGGTTGCGGTTCGGGCAGCGCTGGCTCCTGGCCCTGGCGAAACGCCTCGTAGCAGACGAACAACTCTTGCAGCAGCACCACGACCGACCGGCCGTCGAGCAGGATGTGGTGCGAGGTCAGCACGAAGCGATAGTCCGCAGCGCCGAAACGTATGAGCTGCACCCGCACCAGCGGTGGCTGCGTGAAGTCGAACTTGCGGTGGCGCTCGCCTCGCAGGAACGTTTGCAGCTTCGCCTCGCGCTCGGCTTCGGGCACGCTGCTCCAGTCCAGTTCCTCGACGGGCAACTGCACCTGGGCATGGACCTGCTGCACCGGTTCGTTCAGCCCTTCCCAGTGAAAGCTGGTCCGCAGAATGCCATGCCGTTGGAGCAGGCGATCCCAGGCGCGACGGAAGGCCGGTAGATCGAGCGCTTCGCGGAAAATTCCCAGCTTCTGCTGCATGTAGACGCCGGGCTGCGTGAGCAGCAAGGACTGAAAGAGCATTCCTTGCTGCATGGGGGAGAGCGGATAGGAGCCAGCGGGCCGGGGGGAATCCATGGCGCAGTCCTCGGAGCGAGGGCGAAGCGTCAGTGCAAGGTCTCCTGGCATGGTATTTCCACGGAATTGCAATGTCTCTGGTATTTCGGCGGCTCGTCACCGGGTCGCCTCGCAGCTATCCTGAATGGCAGCCTTGCGGAGTTTCCCAGAGGACTGCGCGCATGCCGGCCGCCGGCCAGAAGTTTCTCGGTGAAATGCTCGATCGGCTCTACGCCGCGCTGAGCAACGGCCCCAGCCTGAACTGCCGGCCGCATGCCAGCCGGCAGCGCCTCGATTTCCAGCTGCTGGCCCAACTCGGTGATGAAACGCCGGGCGCGCTGCTGGCCCGACTGCTGTCCGCCGAGAAGTCGGTCAAGCTCACCGTCAAGCAATTGCCCAAGCCGCCCGATCCCACCGCCGAGGACCAGACGCTGACGGCCGAGCAACAGGCGTCGCGCCGGGCCTGGAAACAGCAGGAAGCAGCGCTGACCAAGCTGCGGGCGATCGCCGAGGACTCGCGCACCTTCGAGCAGGACACCGGCTCTCATGTGCTCTTCGTCGGCTTTCCGCTGCTGCACCTACCGCCGGGTCGTACCGGCAAGGGTGGGACCAAGCGGGTGCTGGCGCCGGTGGCTTTCATTCCCGTTCACGTGGCGCTGAGCCGGGGACGAACTACCACGCTACAGCTTGGCTGCGTTGGCGAGGGCAGCGAGCGGGTGACGCCCAATACTGCCCTGCTAGCCTGGCTGGCGCGGGAAACCGGCCAGCGCGCCGCTGAGTTGCCGGACGACGAAGCGGGCAATGATCCATTCAAGGAAATCAACGCCATCGTCGGCTACGTTCGGCAAGCGTTGGGCTTGTCCCCAGGCGAACCGCTGGGACCGGAAACGTCGCTGCACGCCGCCCCGCGCAGCGATGATGAGGACGCGGACCAGCCGAAGATTCACACCTCGGCCGTGCTGGGACTGTTTCCACATTCCAATCAAGCCCTGATTGCCGACACGGAAGCCCTGGTCGGCGGCGAACCGCTGATAGGGCCGGGTGAAGCGTTTGTCAGCGTGCAGGCGAGCGGCGGGCGGCCGACTGAGGCGAGCGGCGGGCGTGGGGCCCCGGTTTTAAACCCCCAAAAAATGGGGTTGGCAACAGCGGGGGGCCGTCCCGCGCGCGCCCCACCCCAGCGGGGGGCAGCCGGCCCTGCCAGTCACAAC
>JAEUIF010001335.1 GCA_016795185.1 Planctomycetia bacterium
GCCGCTCGCCTCAAATTGTTCGCTCTCAAGCCCGCCACAGATACGTCAGCCCGACCACCCAGAGCACGAACAAAAAGATGCTGCACGCGCCGACGGGCAGGCCGAAGTCCAGCCAGAAGGGCAGGTCTTCATCCACGATCACGCCCATCGGGATCGGCTCGATGTTCGGGCCGGAACCGCTGGCGGCCGGCAGTTCCACATCCACCACGCGGAACGGCTCCGGGGTCGCGTTCGCCGGTGGGGCCGGCTTCGGCGGCACGGGCGGCGGCATGGGGGTCGGCTTCATCGTCTCCGGCGGTGCGGGCCGAACGAGCGGCGGCGGTGGTGGAGGCGGCGGCACGGGCGCTGTCGCGACGGCCGGAACCACGACCGGACTGGCCAGCGGCACATTGACGGCGGGAGCCGCAGGCGGCTTCGCGGCAGGCGCGGGAGGCGGTTCCACGACGGCCGGTTTCTTGACCGGAGTGGGTGGCGCGACAGCGGGCAGCCTGGCCGAAGCCGGCGCGGGGGCAGGCACCGGTTGCGGCTTCGCTGCCACGGGTGCAGGTGCGACAGCGGGCAACTTGGCCGAAGCCGGCGCGGGGGCCGCGAGCGGCTTCGCAGCCACCGGCGCGGGGGCGGGGGGCGGTGAAGCGGGCGTTTTCGCGACAGGCGGGGCAGGCCCAGGCCCCACAGGCACGGCCAGGGGCGGCAAGATCACGGGCGCGCGCGGCGAAACCGGCGCGGGGCTTGCCGGGGCCATCGACGCCACCGGCGACGCGACGGGCATCGGAGCATCGGCCGGCGCGGCGACCGCCAGCGCGGGTGCGGGCTCCACGGGCAGCGGTTTCGGCGCGGGTGGCTCGACGGGCGCGCGCAGCCGGGCCACTGGCGTTTCGGGCCCTGGCTTTGGCAGCGGCGCGACCGACAGCGGTGCTAGCGGTTCCGCCCACGGCAGGAGCGCTTCGCGCAGCTCGGCCGCCGACGCGAACCGCTGTTCCGGCTTCTTGGCGATCATCCGCGTCAGCAGGGCCGCGAACCCCGGCGGCACCGACGGATTGATCTCATTGACCGGCTTCGGCGCATCGCAACGGTGCCGGAGCATCTTTTGCAGCGCGTTGCCGCCAGGAAACGGCGTCGTCCCGGTCAGCGTGTAGTACAGCGTGCAGCCGAGCGAATAGATGTCCGTACGGGCATCCACCTTCAGCGGGTCTTCGGCCTGCTCCGGGGCCAGGTAGTCCAGCGTGCCGACTACGTAACCTTGCCCGCCAGCCATCGTCCGCTCGGCGTCGCATTCGCCCTGCATCAAGGCCAGGCCGAGGTCCAGTACCTTCACATGGTCATCGGGCATCACCATGATGTTCGACGGCTTCAGGTCGCGGTGAATCAAGCCGAGTTGATGAGCGTGTTCCAGGCCGAGGGCCGCCTCGATGAACAGCCGGGCGGCGCGCGGCACCTTGAACGGCCCTTGTTCGTGAATCAGCTTGTGCATGTTCTTGCCGGGAATGAACTCCATCGCGATGTAGTTGATCCCCAGATGCACGCCGACTTCGAGCGTCCGCGTCAGGTGCGGATGGCCGACGCGCTGGCTGATCTCCATTTCCCGGCGAAAGCGGATCAGCAAGCGTTCCTGGGCTCGCGCCCGCTTGGGCGGCAGCACCTTGACGGCGACCAGGCCCTGATTCCGACTGTCGCGCGCCAGGAAGACGGAGCCCATGCCGCCCCGGCCGATCGGCGACAGCATGTGAAACGGTCCCAGCACCAGGCCGAGCGTGACGCCCTGAATGAGCTTGTTCGCCTGGAATCGCGAGAGGGTGCCAATCTTGACCAGATGATCGGCAAGGTGGATGGGGTCCTGGTGGTGCTCGGGGCGCATGGCGTCCCGGATGGCGCGCAGCTGCCGGGCGTCGAGCAAACCGCTGCGCTCCAGTTCGAGGAGAAATTCCTCGGTCGCGGTGCGTGCCGCGCTCTGGACCTGCTCGGGAACCGGCATGACTCACCCTGGCTGAGAGCCTGTGCGAAACGGGGTCGGGGCGCGGTGGGGGGTGCACCCCGCGGGGCGGTGCGGCAACCCGGACCCCCCCC
>JAEUIF010001200.1 GCA_016795185.1 Planctomycetia bacterium
GCGGCGATGAGATCGGGTTGCTTCAGCGCATCATGCTGGCCGGCACGCGTGCCCGTTCGAGGGCGACGGCACGCTGTTCGTTCGGATCGGAGCCGGTCGGAATGGTCGGCACGATGCCGCCCTGCTTGGCCATGTCGTCCAGCTTGGCCAGGTGGAACTGGGCCCAGCTGATCTTGAGGCTACCATAGGGCACCTGGCTGACCGGCACCAGTTTCTGAATCGAGTTCTTGCCGTAGGTGGTCTGACCGATGAGTTCAGCCCGCTTGTGGGCCTTCAGCGCGCCGGCGACCAGTTCGGCGGAACTGGCGGTTGAGCCATCAATCAGCACGAACAGCGGCGTCTCGACCACGGCCATCCCGAAGCTGCGGAAGTCTTTTTGCAGCCGGCCGCTGGTGCCCGCGATGGGTTGCGGCGCGGGGATGAAGCGTTCGACCACTTGCACCGCGACATCCAGTGAGCCGCCGGGATTGCCGCGCAGGTCGAGGATCAGCGACTTCACCTTGTTGTTGTCGATTTCCGCGAGAATGGCGTCGAGCGCCGGCAAGGTGCGGTCGTCAAACCCGGTCAGGCGCAGCTGCATGATGCCTTCCTCGACGATCTCGGCATCGAGCGACGCCTTCGTCATCGGCGCGCCGCCCATGCTGCTCTGCGGCAGGTAGAAGGAGTATTCATCGAGGCAGTTGCAAGCCCCGCAGGCAAACTCGACCACGACCACGGTGCCGCGCAGTTCCACGCGACGGAGGGCGTCGCGGGCCACGGAGTACAGCTGCTCGGCGGCTTCCGGCAAGTCCTTGACCTTCACCTTGCCGTACTTCTCGCGCAGGTGGGCCTTGAACTTCTGCACCTCGTCGGCGGGGAGGCCCGGCTTCAGGTGCTTGGCGCAGAAGTCCTTGTCGTCGAGATCGGTGAGCAGTTCTTCGAGGCCTTGCTGGAAGAGGAAGCTGGCTTGCGCCCGTTCCGAATTGTGATAAAACTCCTGGACCTTTCGCAGAACGTCGCGATAAAACTCCAGGGACTTGCTCAGGGTGAACTCCGGGCTGACCACCTGGCCCATGAAGGATGGGTCGTTGTGCCGGAATTTGCGATGAACCTGGCGGAGTGCGGCGAGAAAGCGGCGCTTGGCCTCGGCGTCGGTGCGGTCCAGTGTGAGCAGGTACTCGTATTGTTCGAGGGCCAGCGACCACTGGCCATTCGCTTCGTAGTATTTGCCGAGATCGAAGTGATTCTGCCGGCTGGGCGGCCCACTGACCGTGGTGGGATTAGGAGCGGCCTGGGCGGCGACGACGGGAAGCAGCAGCACCGCGGTGAATCCAACCACCGTGCGTCCGAGCCAGTGCCGAGGGTTTCGATGCTCCGCCAAAGCCCACCTCCGCTCGCAGAGACTTACTTGGCGAGATACGTAAAACAGGACGAGTATAAAAAACCTCGCCGCTTCAGTCAAATAGACGTTACAAAGAGTTACAAAGATTCCTTCCTTGCCGGAATTTTCCCGACTGCCCCGTCGCAGTGAACGAAAGTCAACCATGCTCGATCCGGTTCGTCAGGAAGTGATCGCCCTGGCCCATACCGTGGTTATCAAGGTCGGCACCAACGTGCTGACGCGGGCGGACGGCACGCTCGACCCCGGCCAGGTCGCAGCGCTGGCCGACCAGATTCAGCGCATCAGGCAGAATGGCCGCAAGGTCGTGCTGGTCAGTTCGGGGGCCATCGGGGCTGGGGTCGGCCGGTTGGGCCTGGGCAAGCGACCGACGGACTTGCGGCACCTGCAAGCCTGCGCTGCCGTCGGCCAGTGCTTCCTGATGCGGGCCTACGAGGAGACGCTGAACCGGCACGGCATCCCGACAGCGCAAATCCTGCTGACGGCCAGCGACTTCGACAGCCGCAGCCGGTATCTCAACGTCCGCAATACTATCCTAACACTGTTCGAGTACGGCTGTTTGCCCATCATCAATGAAAACGACACTGTCAGCGTGGCGGAGATCCGTTTCGGCGACAACGATCAGCTGGCGGCCCTGGTGACGAATCTGCTGCAAGCGCCCTTGCTGATCCTGCTGACAGTGGTGGACGGCCTGTACACCGGCGACCCTGGCAGCGATCCCGGCGCCCGGTTGCTGGCCACCGTGCCGCACATCGACAGCGCCGTCACCGGCATGGCAGGCACCAGTCGCAGCACCCTGGGCACTGGCGGCATGGTCAGCAAACTGCGAGCAGCGCGGGTGGCGACGGCGGCAGGCGAATCGGTCATCATGGCCAACGGCAGCCGGCCCAACGTGCTCGATGACCTCTTCGCGGGGGAACCCGTCGGCACGCTGTTCCTGCCGCACGGCAACACGCTTTCCGCCTGGAAGCGCTGGCTGGGCTTCACGGCCCGCCCCAAGGGCAAGCTGACCGTGGACCAGGGGGCGCGCGAGGCCGTCGAACGCAAGGGCAAGAGCCTGCTGTCCATCGGCGTCTTGCAGGTGAACGGCGCGTTCGGCAAGGGCGATGTGGTATCGCTGTGCGACCCGGCCGGCAGCGAGTTCGCTCGCGGCCTGTGCAACTACTCGGCGGCCGACGCCGCCCGCATTCGGGGACTGCGTACCGAGCAGATCGGCGAGGTGCTGGGCGCCATTCCGTATGAAGAGATGGTGCATCGCGACAACCTGGTCGTCATCGACTGAAAATGAAAACGGCCTGCACGGCTGGCTGCGGTGTTTGTTTTGGTTTCGGGTTTGCTTTGGATTGCGAGATTCGGACGGCGGATTTCACCGAGCAGTTCATGCAGGGACCGCACCCGACGAAAGGCCCCAAGAATGGCTGACCCAACTGCTGGATTACATGCCGAACGCACGTTACAATCGGCCGTTACTTCCAGGGTTGCGCACCCGAGAGTCACGCGGGCCGGGGCCGTCATGCCGATCGATACCGTTCCTTCCTGTCTCCAGGCGCTGAAGCAGCACCGGCTGCTGACGCCTGCGCAGCTGGAGGAACTCGGCCGCAACCTGCACGAATTCAAGAGCGCGCGCGGGCTAGCCCAGGAACTCCTCAAGGCCAGCTGGTTGACGCCCTTTCAGGTGAACCAGCTGTTCAATGGCCGGGGCGCGGATCTGGTGCTGGGGCCGTACATACTGATGGAACGGCTGGGCGAGGGCGGGGTCGGCCACGTCTTCAAGGCCCGCCACATGTACATGCAGCGGCTGGTGGCCATCAAGTTCTTGCGCGCCGACATGGTGAGCAACACCGAGGTGCTCGGCCGTTTCTACCGCGAAATCCAGGCCGTCAGCCAGCTGGTCCATCCCAACGTCGTTCTGGCTCACGACGCTGGCCCGCTCGGCAACACCCACTTTATGGCGATGGAATACGTGGAGGGCACCGACCTCGACAAGCTGGTCAAGCAGCAAGGCCCGCTGCCCGTGGAGCAAGCCTGCGATTACATCCGGCAAGCGGCCCTGGGCTTACAGCACATCTTCGAGCGCAACCTGGTCCACCGCGACATCAAGCCGGGCAACTTGCTCGTCACCGAACTCGAACACGGCAACGAGCGCTGGAGCCAGGCGAGTACCGCTTCGGCGCTGGCGTCGGGCCAGTCGTTCCCCTTCGGGCTCATCAAAATCCTCGACCTGGGCCTGGCGCGCTTCGACGACACCGAGGAAAACAACGGCGACCCGCTGACGCAGGCCGGCGCGGGCGGCCTGCGCGGCTCGGCGGACTACCTGGCCCCGGAGCAAGCCGTCGATTTCCACACCGCCGACATTCGCGCCGACATCTATTCGCTGGGCTGCACCTTCTACTACCTGCTCACCGGCAAATCACCCTTCGACGGCGGTTCGCTGGCCACCAAGTTGATGCGCCACCAGAACGCGGCGGCCCCGCCGTTGGAGCGCCTGCGCAAGGGGCTGCCCAAACGCTTGCAGCAAGTCATCGACCGCACGATGGCCAAGAAGCCCGAGCAGCGCTTCCAGACGCCGGCGGAAGTGGCGGGCGCGGTCGCCGGCAACAGCGGGCGCAGCTGGCTGGGGCTGTGGCGCTAGTGAGCCAGCGGAGTTGCCGGGTCATTCCGCTTCAAGCGACGGTAGCTGCGCAGTGGTTCCCAACTGTTTCGTAGTCCAGGGTCCAAAGTGCCGACTTTCCATGCGCCCGCGCCCTCTCCGACCTGGCGCGGAGAACTCCTATGCCCAGCAACGACTTCATTCCGATCAACACCTTCATTCCGCGCTTCGAGGCCGCACAGGCTCGCGAAGCTGCCGCCCGGCCGAATCCACTGCCGGAACCCCCGCCGCAATCCGGACCCACGGCCCCGAAGGCCGCACCAGTCGAGGGTGTGAAGGGCAGCGACGCCGGCAAAGACCTCCTGGTCATGGTGCTGGGCGCTGTGACCGTGCTGGCCGTTGCCGCCGCGATCTACTGGCTAGTCGAGTTCGTCGGCTATCCGTTTCATGCCCAGATGATGTGGCTCGTGTTTCCGATTGGCGCACCGATTTGTGGCCTGGTGGCCGGCGCGGGCTTCTGGCTGGCCCTGCGGCAGTTCCATCGACGGCCGCAAACCAGCACATACGTCGCAGCGGCGGTCGCCGGAGTGTTGGGCTACGTGCTGATCTATTTTCTGATGTGGTGGTTCCTGGAGTCTCAGGGAGTGAGAGTGCGTGATGAGGTTGGGTTTGTCGAGTTCATGCAATTCGTGATGGAGAATCAACGAGTACGACACTCGGGCAGCGGGGGCGAAGGGGCCGAACTGGGGCAATGGGGGTACGCGCAGTTCGCGATCAATGTTGCCGGCTTCGCGGCGGGCATCCTCGTGATGGTGCAAGCGGGCGGCAACAAGACCTTTTGCCCAAGGTGCAAGCGGTACTTCAGAAAAGTCGGCAAGCAAAGCCGCTCGTCGACCAATCCCGAGGCGACCGCTGCTGCCTTGCACCCGGTAATCCACGGTTTTCGGGTCGGCCGCATCCAGGAAGCGGTGCAATTGCACGCCGATTTTGGTACGCCGGGCAATCGGGAATACTGGACGACGACGATCACCGTGGAGGCTTGCACGGGTTGCGGGCTGCACCTGGCTACCCTGGAAGCGGCCATAAAAGACAACCAGGGATCGCGACCCGTTCCTGGCTTTTTCTTTCGCGGGGTGACGCTTCAGGCTGTGCGCTTCCCGGCTTGAAACTATTCCACTTTGCCCAGCTTTGGCATGGCGACTTGCGTCCAAAGTGCAGGCAAGATCACCTCAAAGCACAAGGCCAACTCGCCCAACTGCCATCCGAGTCCAGGGCCAACGCAAGCACGACCAGCGAGCGACTTATCCAGCAAGGACTTTTGCCATGACATCGATCATTCAGACCGGCGTGGCCGTTTGGTGTCTGGTGTGCAGTTTGAGTAACCACGCGACGGCGGACGGCAAGTTGCCGTTTGACAAAAACGAGGCATTGACGGCCCTCAAGTCCTCCAAGGATGCTCTCTATCTCCAGCGAATGGCTATCAGACTCATCGAATCCAACGATGCAGTCGTGCTTAGCCGAGTGGTGGATTTTCTTTGTGATCCAGAGTTTCTAGGCCGTTTGGAACCCAAGAATGATTCGGAATCCTTTGAGCGCCAGCGCATTCAGCAAGTACTCGCGGCCGTCGGCAAACTCGGCACGACGGAGGCGGAAGCCATTCTCTTGAAGATGGCTCAACACGCGACCTATCAAGACGACAGTTTGCGGATGCGCAGCCTTATCAGCGCCACTGCCGGGATCAAAAAGCCTTCAAAGCGTTTGATCGACTTTTTGAACGCCCAAATCGACGCGAACGAAGGCAAGATCTTAACCAGCGTCGTTTTCATTTTTCTCCACCAAGCGCAGCCCGAGACATTCGCGGAGGTCGAAAAGCGCTTTCTGTCGCCCGATTTACACCTGGAATCGAAGCTTGCCTGGATCAGCTTCATGCTGCTGCGCCGCCACAATCCAGCGATGCTGTTGTTTTGGGAGAAACTACTGAAGGCCGATAAGCTGGAGCTTGCCGTGCGCGATCGGCTCGTCCAGGCCCTTTTTGACTATCGCGAATCGTGGTACGTTGGTCGAGTAGATGTTCCGGACCGCAGGGACGCTCCTTCCGATGTGTTGCGGGAATTGCACCAACTGGCCGACCTGTCACTGAAACTGGACGTGCCGGCGGAAACCAAAGCG
>JAEUIF010001202.1 GCA_016795185.1 Planctomycetia bacterium
TGCCGATGGTGCGAACCTCCAGGTCGTTGGCGATGCCGTCCGGTCCCAGGATTTCCGCGAGCCGGCCGTGGGCGGCGCGGCGCAGGTAGTCCAGTTGCCAGAGGCGGTCCTGGGCCGTGGCGTAGCCGTAGGCGAAGAACAGATCGTGTGCATTATCCGCGCTGATGTGCGGCACGCCGTGCCGGTCGCGCAGAATGCGCGCCCTACCGCGAACCTTCGCGGCACTCTTGCCGTCCAGCGCCGGGAGCTTCGCGTGCAGGTACTGCTTCAGGGCGGCATCGAAGGCGTCCCGGCTCAGGGCGAAGCGTTCCAGGGCAGCGGCCAGCGGCAAGCCGGAACGCAGGACGGACAGGAGTTGAGTGGTATCCATGCGGGTCTCGGTGTAGAACGAGGAAGCCCGCTCCGTCCGTTCGCCCGGAGCGCGGCGCGCCCGTTATAATAGCCGGTCGGCAAGGCGAATTGCAGGCACTGTATCGTATCCCTGGGAGTACACAATGGAAAAGATGACGGCAGCCCAGGCGCGGCAGGTGGAGGCCATCGGCAAGCACGTCCGCCTCGAAGGCTGGCTGCGCACTCGCCGCGATTCCAAGGGCGGCTTCAGCTTCCTCGAACTGAACGACGGCACCTGCCTGGGCAACGTCCAGGTGGTCGCTCCCGCAGCGCTGCCGAACTACGAAAGTGAAATCAAGAAGCTGCCCGTGGGAGCCAGTGTCCGCATCACCGGCGAAGTGAAACAGTCGCCGGCCAAGGGCCAGCCGACCGAAATCCACGCCGATCGCGTCGAACTGGTCGGCACCGCCGATCCCGAAAAGTACCCGCTGCAAAAGAAAGGGCATTCCTTCGAGTTCCTGCGCACCATCGCCCATCTGCGGCCCCGCACCAACACCTTCGGCGCGGTCATGCGGGTGCGCAATCGTATCAGCAAATCGATCCACGATTTCTTCCAGGAACGTGGCTTCCTGTACGTCCACGCGCCGATCATCACCGCGAGCGATTGCGAGGGCGCGGGCCAGATGTTCAAGGTCACGACGCTGGACTTGAACAAGGTGCCGCGCGCCGAGGGCGCGGTGGACTACGGCCAGGACTTCTTCCATCGGCCGTCGTTTCTCACGGTCAGCGGCCAGCTGGAAGCGGAAATCTTCGCGTGTTCGCTAGGCCTGGTCTACACTTTCGGGCCGACCTTCCGCGCCGAGAACTCGAACACGCCGCGCCACCTGGCCGAGTTCTGGATGGTCGAGCCGGAGATGGCCTTCTACGACCTGAACGACAACATGGACCTGGCGGAAGCCTTCATCAAACGACTCATCAAGGACGCCCTGGAACACCAGGCCGAGGACATGCAGTTCTTCCAGGAGCGCGTCGATAAGGAGATCATTGCCCGTCTCGAAGGCGTCCTGAAACATGACTTCGTGCGGCTGAGCTACACGGAGGCCATCGAGATTCTCTTGAAGTCCGGACAGCAATGGCAGTTCCCCGTGTCGTGGGGCACCGACCTGCAAAGCGAACACGAACGCTACCTGTCCGAGCAGCACTTCAAGAAGCCGGTGATCCTCTTCGACTACCCGAAGGGCATCAAGTCCTTCTACATGCGGCTCAACGAGGACGGCAAGACAGTGCGCGCCATGGACGTGCTGGTGCCGGGCGTCGGCGAGATCATCGGCGGCAGCCAGCGCGAGGAACGCCTCGACGTGCTCGAAGCCCGCATGAAGGAAATGAACCTGGACCCCGAAGCCTACTGGTGGTACCTCGACCTGCGCCGCTATGGTACGGTGCCGCACGCCGGTTTCGGTCTGGGGCTGGAACGCACGGTGCAGTTCATTACCGGCATGGCCAACATTCGCGATGTGATTCCCTGTCCGCGCACGCCGGGGAGCGCGGAGTTTTGAGTGCGAACCTCGCCTGTATTGAGTAGGTCAGGCTTTCCAGCCTGACGGCAGCGCCCTGGGCTGACGGTACATCGCGGGCGCTGCCGTCAGGCTGGAAAGCCTGACCGACGACACTGGTTCACATCGCATGATCGAAATCGACGGTTCCTTGGGCGAAGGCGGCGGCCAGATTCTGCGCAGCAGCCTGGCGCTGTCGTTGGTGACGGGCAAGCCGTTCCACCTGCGACATATCCGTGCGCGCCGACCCAAGCCGGGCCTGCATCCGCAGCACCTGATGAGCGTGCGCGCCGCGGCGACCGTCGGCCAGGCGAAGGTGCGCGGCGACGCGCTGCACAGCCAGGAGTTGTTCTTCGAGCCGGGTCCGGTCACGCCCGGCAAGTTCACCTTCAACATCGGCACCGCCGGCGCGACCGGGTTGGTGCTGCATACCATCTACCTGCCGTTGGCCTACTGCTGCACCGAGCCGAGCGAACTCGTGCTGCAAGGCGGGACGCACGTGACCACGTCGCCCTGCTATCACTTCCTCGCCGTGAGCTGGCGGAAGTACGTCGAAAAGCTCGGCCTCAACCTGGGCATGAAGCTGCTGCGGCCCGGCTTCTACCCGCGCGGCGGCGGCACCGTCGAAGTCCACATCCAGCCGTGCCGGAAGCTGCGCGGGCTGAAACTGCCTGGGCGCGGGCAACTCACGAAGATCACCGGCATCAGTGCCGTAGCGGGGCTGCCGGAAGACATCGCCCGCCGGCAGGCGCGACGCTTGGAGTTCCGCCTGCGCGACGCCGGGCTGCCCGTCGCCATCAAGCATGAAAGCTGGGAAGGCGGACCGGGCACGGTGGTGACGGCGGAACTCGATACCGCGCCGGCGCCGACGCTGTTCTTCGGCCTCGGTGCCAAGGGCAAGCCGGCGGAAAGCGTGGCGGACGAAGCCGCCGACCAGGTGCTGCACTACCTGGCCGCGCCCGGCGCGGTGGATGCGCACAGCGCCGATCAGTTGGTCCTGCCGCTGGCGCTGGCGGAAGGTCCGTCGCAGTTCAGCGTCGCGGAAGTGACGCAGCACCTGCTGACCAACATCGCGGTGATTCGACAGTTCGTGGACCGCGATATCACCTGCGAGGGCGACGAAGGCCAGCCAGGGACCGTCCACGTTCGGTAACACAGTTTGCAACCGACAGTAACGGTCCGCACAGCGGACCCTACGAAACTTCTGTAGGGCCCGCTGTGCGGACCTTGCCATCCGGTCGCGAAACATTCAAATGTTGCAAGTGGTGCCGGTCAGCGCCGCAGTCGCTCATTCCAGGCAATGCGCGTGCGCAGCGTCTCCAGCAGTGTCCGGGCTTCCGGCGCGTCGAGGTGCTCGAGCAGTACCTCCGCCCGGCGCGCCAGGACGGTGAGTGACGGTAACGGCTTGACGGCCGGCGCGCCCGGCAAAAGGTCGTCCAGCAAGTCGTGTTCGATCCTCCGCAGGTCGAAGCGCAACTCGGTTTGAGTAGCTTCGAGTGCCATCAGCTTGAGCACCAGTTTGATGACCAGTCGCGTGTGTTCCTTCAGTCGGTCGTCCGTGGCGGCCTCCTGCAAGGCCGGTCGGGCGCTGTCGCCGAGTTTATTCAGGGCATCTGCGGCCAGACGTTTTCGTTCCTTGTCGTCGCTGTCCAGGTCGGTCAGCAGACGGGCCACCTCACGCGGGTCCACGGGAGCGGGCAGCCAGCGCACGACCTTCTCTTCGACCACGGGCAGCGCCTGGCGCGGCGCGCGCGCCAGCACGAGCAGCACACGGGCGACCTTGCCGTCGTCGTTGCTGACGAACTGCCGATCCAGGCCGGTGGGCAGCGGCGAAGGGCAGAGTTCAAAGCGGTCCAGCGCTGCCTGTGCCGCGATGGTCAGCGACGCTTGCGCATCGCCGCGCGCCAGGCCCTTCAGCACGGTCCGCGCTGCGGGACTCGCCTGCCAGACCAGGATGGCCAGGGCGCGCTGCGTGCGCGGCCGCTCGCCGACTTTCGGCAATTGGTTGATGCGTTCGACCAGCAACTCGGCCCGGCGACGCACCTCCAGTGGCGGGCGGCCGTTGAGCAGCCGGCGCAAGTGGGGCAGGGCCAGCTCGCCGAGGTCTTCCAGCTCCTGCGTCGCTTGCTGGCGTCGCGCGAAACTTTCGTGGTCGAGGTCGTCCAGCCGGCGCTCCAGGGCTTGCAGTTCGACGAAGGCTGGCCGCAGTTGCCGCTGAAGGAATGCCACACCGTCGGGAGCCTGGCCCAGCGCCAGCACCGCGCGCAAGGCGCGCGCCTCATCGGTGCTATCCAGGTCGGACCAGCAGGCATCGAGCGCCGGTACCGGCGCGGCGAGGGCACGCGGCGCAACCAGGCCGATCAGCAGCGTTGCCAGGAACCCCGACATCATTGCGCCGGGCCAGTGCGCGGTGGACATAGACCATCCTCCGAGTGGGGAATGCGAAGTGATGCGTCGCCACCGGAATGACGAGTCGGCGTGCGTCGCCTAACCGGCCTTGAAGCCCAGCGGTGCGCAGCCGTGCAATTGTGTACTACAATCTTCGTAGCGGCACGGCGGCGCGGTTTCCGATGCTGCGGCCCTCATCAGCTGGCGAGACTATCATGCAAGCAGTTCAAGCGATTCTCGACGCCCTGGCCGGAATGTCCCATGCCGAGGGTGGGTGGGGCTACGCGGCGGAACAGCGTGCGCAGCCGGAGCCGACCTGCCTGGCGCTGCTGGCGCTGGCGCTGGATCGCGAACGCCATGCCGAGAAGATCGCCGCCGGGCTGAAGTTCTTGCAGCAGGGCATTTCCCCGGACGGCGGCTATCGCTCGCTGCCGGGCCGCGACGAAGCCGTCTGGCCTACTTCCCAGGTGCTCTTTACGCAATTCTGCCTGGGCGCGCCCGCCGACCAACTGGCGCGCACCGCTTCGTTCCTGCTGGAACTGCGCGGCCAGACCACGGAACTGGCTGCCGAGGAGAAGCACGTCTCCGACATCGATATGAGCCTCATCGGTTGGCCCTGGCTGGCCAACACGTTCTCCTGGGTGGAGCCCACGGCCTGGGCCTGTCTGGTGCTGCGCCGCGCCGGCCACGGACAGCACCCACGTGTCCAGGAGGGACAGCGGATGCTGCTTAATCGAGTGCTCGACCAGGGCGGCATTAACTATGGCAACCGCCGGGTCTTCCAGGTCATGACCTCGCCCCTGCCCATTCCCACGGCGCTGCTGCTTCTGGCCATGCAGGGCCAGACTGATTTGCCGCCGATCGCGCGCTCGGTTGCCTGGCTGCGGGACGAACTGCCGCGCCAGTCCGACCTGGAGAATCTCTGCTGGGGCAAACTGGCGCTGCATGCCGTCGGTGCGGACGGACTGGATGCCATCGACGATCGCATCCGCGAAGCCCGGCAACGACGAACGGAAGCCAGCTGGACACGACCCGCGCCGCAGCGTGAGGCGCTGTCCGCCCTGGCGCTCGGCACGGCCCAGCACAATTGTTTCCGGTTGCCTGCCGACCTCGGCGCGCCGACGGCCATCGTCGCCGTACCGCAGCCCCCCAAGCCCGGCTGGGGCGAACGGATCAAGAAGGCCTTCAAGGGCGTAGTCGTGAACGCCGCCGGCAATCTGCGTCCATTGCCGCCGCAGACGCAGGTCCACATCGCCCCCGTGACGAACTACGAAGCCGACTTGAAGGACGTTGTCTGCCGGCAGTACGAGCCGTTTCGCGAGCAACGGCCGCTCAAGGGCAAGCGGGTGGTCATCAAGCCGAACTATATCGAATATCGGCCCAACCAGGCGGTCAACACGCATCCGAACGTGGTGGCGGCGGTCATCGAGCTATGTAAGCGCGAAGGCGCGGCCGAGGTCGTGGTCGCCGAGGGGCCGGGCCACTGGCGCAACACCGAATACGTGGTTCAGGCCAGCGGACTGGGCGACGTGCTGAAGCACTACGGCGTGCGTTTCGTGGACCTCAACCACGACGAAGCGGTCAAGGTCGTGAACCTGGGCCGCGCGACGAAAATGGAACATCTCTGGATGGCGCGCACGGCCTACAGCGCCGAGGTGCTGATCTCGCTCGCCAAGCTCAAGACCCACCACTGGGCCGGCGCGACCCTGACCATGAAAAACCTGTTCGGCATCATGTCGGGCATCTGCTACGGCTGGCCGAAAAACCAACTGCACTGGCACGGCATCGACGCCAGCATCGTCGATATCAACCTGACGCGCGGCCCGGACCTGGCCATCGTCGATGGCATTATCGGCATGGAGGGCGATGGCCCGCTCGCCGGTCCGCCCCGGCCGCTGGGGGCGCTCATCATGGGCCTCGACCCGCTGGCGGTGGATGCCACCTGCTGCCGGCTGATGCAACTCAACCCCGACAAGATCGGCTATCTGGCCGGCGGCCACGTCAAGAAGATGGGGCTGATCGCGGAGACGCAAATCCAGCAGATCGGCGAGCGGATTGAAACCTTGGCGAAACCGTTCGAGCCCGCGCCGTTGTTCGGCAAGCTGGCGCTGGGACGACCCGCCTGAGCGTCTGAGCGCAGCGACCGCACGGTGGCCGCAACGCCGCGCGCCAGGCCCGCCTTGCCCGCCTTGATATTTCGAGGGTCGATTACTAGAATTCTCATGTGCCGGGCCAACCGGCCCCTTTACCACCCGGGACCAACTTTCTTTCCGCAGCCACCTCCCGCCAAGATCCCGGGCTGGAGAACCGGGATCGACACGCGACGGCACGCGCTTTTCTGCTCGGACGAGAATCGGGGCTGCGGTCGGCCCCAGCACGACCGGGAGCGAGGATGGACCCGGTTGGCAAACCGGGAGGGATGCATAAAACTGAGGTGTTGGGACACTGAACGGCGACTGAACAACCGTGGCTCTCCCGCGCTCATGTCCCCCGAATGGCCCGCTCGGACGCCCCAGGCCCCGAGCGAGCCGCGGAAGGGCGGCCGGGATTGTCGGAGATGGCTGGAATGTATGAACGCTTTACCGACCGCGCTCGCAAGGTGATGCAGCTGGCCAACCAGGAGGCGCAGCGCTTCAACCACGAGTATATCGGCACGGAACACATCTTGTTGGGCCTGGTCAAGGAAGGCTCGGGCGTGGCGGCCAATGTCCTGAAGAACCTGGACATCGACCTGCGCAAGATCCGCCTGGAAGTCGAGAAGATCGTCCAGTCGGGCCCGGACATGGTGACGATGGGCAAATTGCCCCAGACGCCGCGGGCCAAGAAAGTGATCGAGTACTCGATCGAAGAGGCACGCAACCTCAACCACAACTACGTAGGCACGGAACACCTGCTGCTGGGCCTCTTGCGCGAGCAGGAGGGCGTGGCGGCCCAGGTCCTCATGAACCTCGGGCTGAAGCTGGAAGACGTGCGCGAGGAGGTACTGAACTTGCTGGGGCATAACATGGACTCGGGCGAAAGCGGCGGCGGCGGCGGCGAACGGACGGCGAGCAAGAGCAAATCCAAGACCCCCGCCCTGGACAGTTTCGGTCGCGACCTCACCGAGTTGGCCCGGCAAGGCAAGCTGGACCCGGTGATCGGCCGGCACAACGAGATCGAGCGCGTCATCCAGATCCTCAGCCGCCGGCAGAAGAACAACCCAGTGCTGCTCGGCGAGGCCGGCGTCGGCAAGACGGCCATCGTCGAAGGGCTGGCCCAACTCGTGGTTGATAGCAACGTCCCCGAACTGCTCCGCGATCGGCGCATCGTCGTGCTCGACCTGGCGATGATGGTGGCCGGTACCAAGTACCGCGGCCAGTTCGAGGAACGCATCAAGGCGGTCATGAACGAGGTCCGCCGCGCCAAGAACACCATCCTGTTCATCGACGAGCTGCATACGCTGGTCGGCGCGGGCGGCGCGGAAGGCGCCATTGACGCCTCCAACGTCCTCAAGCCCGCCCTGGCGCGCGGCGAAATCCAGTGCATCGGCGCGACGACGCTGGACGAGTTCCGCTAGTACATCGAGAAGGACGCCGCCCTGGCTCGCCGATTCCAGGAAATCATCGTCAACCCGCCGACCCGCGAGGAGACGACCGAGATCCTCCGCGGCCTGCGCGACCGCTACGAGGCGCATCACCGCGTCCAGATTAAGGACGAGGCCCTGGCCGCCGCCGTGGACCTGTCCGACCGCTACATCACGGGCCGCTGCCTGCCGGACAAAGCCATCGACGTGATCGACGAGGCGGGCGCGCGCGTGCGCTTGAAGGCCATGACCCGGCCGCCGGACCTGAAGGACCTCGACGCCCAGGTCGAGCAGCTCAACCAGGAGAAGGAAGCTGCGGTGGCTGAGCAGGACTTCGAGAAGGCCGCCCACCTGCGCGACCAGGCCGACAAGCTCAAGAAGAAGAAGGAGCAGATCACCAAGGAGTGGCGCGAGAAGTCCAAGGAGATCGACGGCGTCGTGGACGAGGAAGTCATCCGCGAAGTCGTCAGCAAGATGACGGGCGTGCCGCTCAAGAAGATCGACACCGACGAGACGCAGCGCCTGATGAAGATGGAAGACGAACTGCACAAGCAGGTCATCAGCCAGCATGAGGCCATCGTGCGCATCGCCAAGGCGGTGCGCAAGAGCCGTGCGGGCCTGAAGGACCCGAAGCGGCCCATCGGCACGTTCATCTTCGCCGGCCCCACGGGCGTCGGCAAGACGCTGCTCGCGAAGCAACTGGCCAAGTTCATGTTCGGCGACGAGAACGCCCTCGTGCAACTGGACATGTCCGAGTACCAGGAAAAGCACAACGTCAGCCGGCTCTGGGGCGCGCCTCCGGGCTACATCGGTTACGAGGAAGGCGGTCAGCTCACGGAGAAGATCCGCCGCCGGCCGTACAGCGTGGTGCTGATGGATGAAATCGAGAAGGCGCACCCGGACGTCTGGAATGCCCTGCTCCAGATCATGGAAGAAGGCCGGTTGACCGACAACGTCGGCCGCACCATCGACTTCAAGAACACGATCATCATCATGACCACGAACGTGGGCGCTGAGCAGATCATCGGCGGGCGCACCTTCGGCCTGCACAAGAAGGATGAGGCGACCACCTATGAGAAGATGAAGGAGACCTTGAAGCAGGCGATGGAGCAGAACTTCCGACCGGAGTTCCTGAACCGTCTGGACGACATCATCGTCTTTCGCAGCCTGACGCGGCCGGACATGCAGCACATCATCAAGATCGAGCTCGACAAGGTCGAGAAGCGGCTGAAGGAAAAGAATCTGAAGCTGGTGCTGAGCGACGAGGCCCGCGAACTGCTGATCGACAAGGGCTTCAACCCCGAGTTCGGCGCCCGCCCGTTGCGTCGGGCTATCGAGCACTTCGTCGAGGACCCGCTGGCCGAGGAACTGCTGATCGGCTCCTTCGTCGGCAAGGACACCATCACGGTGCGCGTCGAGGAGCAGGAAGGCGAGAAGAAGCTGGCCTTCGAGGCCACCAGCGGCGCAACTCCCCAGCCCGAACTGGTCGGAGCGGCCCCGGGCGAAAGCAAGCCCTGAGTTGGTGCTAAACCGTGAATGAAACGCCAAAGGCCGGACCCGCAAGGGCCCGGCCTTTTTGTATTGTTCGTAGTTCCGCCTTCAGGCGGCGAATCGCTCCACCGTCTGAAGAGGCGGCATGGTCGTTTCTGGGTCCGCCAAGCCCCCAGATGGCGGAGTGGCGGAGTGGCGGACCCAGCCGCTGAACCTTGATCTCGCAACACTACAAACTGCAAAGAGACGCCGGTGGGAATCGAACCCACTCCGGTAGATTTTGCGGACCTACGCCCCACCACAGGGCCTCGGCGTCTTCGTATCAGGCGACGTATAGTGTCCCCGCCAGGAGTCGAACCTGGTCTTCAACCTTCGCAGAGTTGCGTGCCATCCGCCACACTCCGGAGACGTACTTGGTCAGTTGTCAGTTGTCAGTGGCCAGCACGCTGGTGGGCAACTGACGACTAACCACTGACAATTCTGAAGAGCCGACGACTGGATTCGCACCAGTATAAACCGACTTACGAGGCCGGCGCCTTTCTGCATCGAGCCACGTCGGCGAACCAGCAGGACCGCAAGGAGTCGAACCCTGTCCGACGGGGTTGGAAGCCGTCTGCTCTCCCAGGAGCACAGTCCTGACGATCAATCGAGGGTGCGTGGGGGGACTTGAACCCACCACCGAAGCCTTCACAGGGCCGTGTGCTGCCTTTACACCACACGCACCAGCAGTCATGCGGACAGCGGAAGGAGCGGGAGTCGAACCCGCAAGGCCAGTGGCCCGCCGGTTTCCAACCGGATCCCGTCGCCCATCGGGTGGCCCTTCCAACAAGACGCTCGCCTGTTTAGCCGCGAGCCAGCGGCGAGCGCTCGCCTGCGGCTCGCAGCTAAACTTGATCACAGTACCCCGACCAGGAGTCGAACCCGGACCTCCTCGTTCGAAGCGAGGCATGATTTCCGTTTCACCATCAGGGCAGCAAGCGGAAGGCAAGGGATTCGAACCCTCACTCCTCAAGGGAACACTGTTTAGCAAACAGGTCCGGCAAGCCTTATCCGGCTACCTTCCGTAGTGCAGTGGACCCACCGGGAATCGAACCCGGATCTCCAGCACGCCAGGCTGGCATCGTCCCCTTGGACCATGAGCCCATCTTCATGCAGTGGAGACGATGGGAATCGAACCCAACGCAAGCTGCTTGC
>JAEUIF010001350.1 GCA_016795185.1 Planctomycetia bacterium
GGGGGGGGGGTGGCGTTGTAATTTTTTTGGCCGCACTGTGGCGGGGCCCCCACCCCGCACCCTCCGGATTTTGTTGGGGCCCGCGGTGCGGACCGCTCCAGACAGTCGCAAGCTGTTCTAGCTAGCCGAATGGATCGCGGAAGACTTTTGGTGCTCGATGTGCGGGGCGATGATCTGCGTGTAAATCACGCCCACCGAGGCCGCGCCGGCGATCAGCAGCAAGGCAATCACGATCTTGCCCTTCTTGTCAAAGAGGTCGAATAGCCCCAGTACGATCTGTGCGCCGAGGCCCAGGGCCACCAGGCCGCCAAAGGCCATGATGCCGAGGGAGAACGTGGCGTCGGCACGGGCCAGCCACCAGCAGGAGATTTCCAGCACCTGCATCACCAGCGGCAGCGGCGACAGCACTGTGCGTATCGTGGCGGGGTAGCTGGTAAAGGAAAAGATGAAGCCCGTCAGGCCGTAGAGCATCGCGAAGCCGAGCAGGTGGACGTGCGTCGATTGCGCCAGCTTTTCGAGCGACATGCCGCTGCCGCCTTCGGGGGCGACATAATCCATCACCTTTTCCCACTCGTCGAGCTGAATCGCGCCGACCGCGCCGCGCGCCCCCGGCTTATGGCAGCGCACGCAGCGGTTGTCGATGATCTCCCCGATGTTCGCCGTCCACTTGCCGTCCTCGTTCTTCTTGAAAAAGTCCGAGGGTGCATCGTCCGGAATGCGCGAAGCGACCTCTTCGGGCAGCACGAACTTGTAGGACTTGGCGTCGGTGCTGTCCTTGTAGGTGTCCTTCGCCGCGCCGGCACGAATCCAGGCGACGATGGCGTCCGGCTCCAGGCCGCGATGCTTGCGAATGAGTTTTTCCGCCTCGTCCTCGCTGACGTTCTTCTCCTTGGCCAGTTCGCGGATGTCGCGCCGCCAGCCGGCGGCGCGGCGGAAAAACGCTTCGCGCATCTGGCCAGCGCCGTTGAAGGGCCGGCTTTCGTCGGCGAGGACCAGTCTCTCCAGCTGGCCCATGTTGGGTCGGGAACCGTAGGCAGTCTTGACTTCGTCTGGTCCCGGCAGGAATTGGCCGGCCGAGGCGTGCTGGAAGTGCAACTGCACCAGCGCCGAAAAGTAGCCAATGCCGACCGAGATCAGGTACGCCGCGAGCACCACCCGCGCGGCGGACGGCAATTGACGCAGCACCAGGGATTTCCGTTGGAGATCGAGACTGCTACCCACGTTGCTAGCTCCAGGTCAAAGGCGGGAGGGAAGGCCGGAGGTTGGTTCCTTCATGTACCATCGAGAGCCACCGGGCGGAGACGACAGCGAAAGCCGGCCTTTCCCCTGTCGAACCTACCCTGCCTTTAGCTCAGCGGCCGAGCACATTCAAGCGTTAATTTCTCGAACGGCGTCGCGCACGGCGGCCAGCACGCGCTCCTGAGCGACGTCGAGGCTGGTTTCGAGGGTCGCGCCCGAGGCCAGCCGATGTCCACCGCCGCCAAATTGTTTGGCGACCCTCTCGACATCGACACGGGCGCGCGAGCGGAAGCTGACCTTCACCCCGCCGCGCGGCTGCTCCATGAAGAACAGGCCGACCTCTACCCCGGTGACGCTGCGGGTGAAGTTGACCAGGTCTTCGCTGTCGGAGGGCAAGGCCCCGGTGGCGACGTAGTCCTGCACGCGCAACTCGGTGTAGGCCACCTTGCCGTCGCAGTCGGTGCGAATGCGTTCCAGGACCGCCCCCATGAGCTTCAGGCGCGGCAGCGAGTTCTGCTCGAACAGCAGGTCGTAGAGAATCTCCGGCCGCGCGCCGGCTTCGACGAGTTCCGCCGCCAGGGCGAAGGTTTTGGGCGTGGCGTTGCTGTGACGGAACCAGCCAGTATCCATCGCCAGGGCAGTGAACAGGGCATCAGCGGCCGAGGGCGTCGGTCGCCCTCCGAGGGCACGGATCGCTTCATAGGCCAGCCGGCCCGTGGCTTCGGCGCTGGTATCCACCAGGGTCAGGGCGCGTAGATCGTCCTGGGTCCGATGGTGGTCGATGACCACCTTGTCCACGGACAGGCCATCCATGAAGGCGGCGAAATCGCCGAGTTGATTGCGAGTGCCGGTGTCCATCACGACCACGGCTTCGGTCTGCTGCCAGCTGTCGCCTGGCAAGGTGAAGCGTTCGATGCGCCCGTCCGCGTTCAGGAACTGGTAGCGTGCCGGGTAGTTGCTCGCCACCACCATGCGGACCTGCTTGCCCTGCTGTTCGAGCGTCTCGGCCAGCCCGCGCATCGAACCGAGGCCGTCGCCATCGGGTCGGACGTGCGTGGTCAGCAAGATATGGCGGTGTCGCCGGATCACCTCGACGAACGGTTCCCACGAGATCGGCATGAGCAGGGGTTCCTGGTGCGGGTCGGAAGCTGCAATTATAGCCCGGTCGGCGCGGGCCGGGTAGGCGCTCGCCGGTGCCAGCCGCGTAGGTCAGGCTTTCCAGCCTGACATTCAACCGCGTAGGTCAGGCTTTCCAGCCTGACATCGCGCCGTCGACTGGCTGCACATCCAGGGCGCTACCGTCAGGCTGGAAAGCCTGACCTACGAGGCCGCTGAACGGAAGCCGCTCGCCTGTCCGCCGGGAGCGTGCTATCCTTGCATTATGACTCCGTCCGACGAACCGATCATCGTGCTGATTCCCGTCTTCAACGACTGGGAAGCGACCGGGCTGTTGCTTCAGGCCCTGGACCGGGAACTGTGCCGACAGCAGCTTCAGGTGCGCGTCATGCTGATCGACGACGCCTCCACCGAACCGCCTCCGCCGGACTTCCCCCAGCGCGAACCGGCTCGGCCCCTGCGGGAAGCGCGCACGGCCATGTCCGGCACCGAGTTCGCGACCGCGCCGACCGCCGTGCTGCCCCGCGCCGGTTTTCAGTCCTTTACCGCGGTCGAAATCCTGGAATTGCGTCGCAACCTCGGGCACCAGCGGGCCATCGCCATCGGCCTGAGCTACATTCACGCCAATGAACGCTGCCCGGCGGTGCTCATCATGGACGGTGACGGCGAGGACGACCCGCGCGACGTGCCCCGGCTAATCGAAGCCTTCCGCAAGAACGGTGGACGGAAGATCGTCTTCGCCCGCCGCGCCGAACG
>JAEUIF010001209.1 GCA_016795185.1 Planctomycetia bacterium
GGGTGGCACGTCCCTCGGTACTCCGAGGGCGTGCGGAACCCTGAAATGACTTCACCCCGGCCAATGGCCAGTCCCACGCACGCCCTCGGAGTACCGAGGGACGTGCCACCCGGCGCCGTCGAGCGGCATTCAACTTTGCGATTTGCGGAAGATGCGTTCGAGTTGCTCGCCGCAGCGCTGGAAGCTGAGCAGCAGGTGCGGGTCGAACTGGCCCGTGCTCTGGGCGATGAGTTGCATGGTGGTTTCGTGCGAGAATGCCGGGCGATGCGTGCGTCGCGAACGCAGCGCGTCGTAGCTGTCGGCGAGGGCGACGATGCGGGCGCTGAGCGGGATGGCCTCGCCGACCAGACGGTCGGGGTAGCCGGTGCCGTCCCAGCGTTCGTGATGGTGGCGGACGATGTCGATGGCGGTCTGGAAAAACGCCTGCGCGAAGCCGTGCTGCCGGGCGACCTCGGCCAGCGTGTCCGCGCCGATGGTGGTGTGCGTCTGCATGATGAGCCGCTCTTCGGCCGTCAGCTTGCCCGGCTTGAGCAGGATGTACTCCGGCAGCGCCACCTTGCCAATGTCGTGCAGCGGGGCACAGGCTTCGAGCAGCTGAATGAAGCCCGCGTCGAGCTGCGCGGTGTACGGCCCTTGCGACGCGGCTTCTTCGGCCAGGCAACGGCAATACTGCTGCAAGCGGTGCAGGTGGGCGTGCTGTTCGGCGTCGCGGTGCTCGACCAGCTTGGCCAGCGCCAGCACCAGGGCGTTGCGCGCCTGGAACAGGTCGCTGTCGCGGGCGTGCAGTGCCTTTTCCTGCTCGGCGGCCAGGGCCATGAGTTGCTTGTTCAGCGCGTCGGAGCGATCCTGGGCTTCCTTGAGACGTAGCGCTGCCCGCACGCGCGACCGCAGCTGCACCATGCTGAACGGCTTGGTCAGATAGTCGTCCGCGCCGGCCTGCAAGGTCTCGGCCATTTCGTCGGTGTTGACGCGGCCGGACATCATCATCACCTTCAGGTGCGGGATGGGCACCTGGTCGCGCAGCCGGGCCAGCACTTCCAGGCCCGAAATGCCGGGCATGTCCACATCGAGCAGGACCAGGTCGAAGCGGCTGCCGCCGAGGATTTCCAGCGCCTCGATGCCGTTGGCCGCCTCGCTGCAACTCAGCCCCTCGGCATGCAGCAGCATCGTCACCAGGGCGCGCATGCCGGCTTCGTCATCGACGACCAGCACCCGGTTGCCCGTGGCAGGTACGGCGGCGGCCAGCCCGGCCAGCCGCTGCTGGGGTATCAGGATCTGCGACTCGGAGCCGAGGAACGGCAGCAAGGCGCGCATGACGGCTTGCGGGGTCGGATAGCGGGCGTCCGGTTCGAGCGCCATCATCCGGGCCACGACCTCTTCCAACTCCAGCGGCAGGTCGGGCCGCACCGAGCGCAGCGTGGGGGCCGGTTGCGTCAGGCGGGCGATCAGTTCCTCGTTGAGCGTGGAACGCTGGCCGAACGGCAACTTGCCGGTAAGCGCCCAGAACAGCGTGCCGCCCAGGCTGTAGATGTCCGCGCGGATGTCCACCGTGCTGGCATCGCTGGCCTGTTCCGGGGCCATGAAATCCACGGTGCCCAGCACGGTCCCGGGCTCGGTCATCCGCGAACGGCCGATGCGGGCCAGGCCGAAATCGAGCAGCTTGGCCTGCCGTTCGGGCGTGACCAGGATGTTGGCGGGCTTGATGTCGCGGTGGACCAGGTGGTGCTTGTGCGCTTCGGCCAGGGCCGCGGCCACCTGATAGGCCAGGTCGCAAGCCTGCGCGACGCCGAGCGCGCCTTCGGTCTGCACCCATTCGTCGAGGTTGCGGCCGTGGACGTATTCCATCACGAAGTAATGAAGCGTCGGCCCGTCCGGGTCGGGGCTGACCACCGTGCCGGCATCGAAGGCGCTGACGATATTGGGATGCTGCAAGCGGGCGACGGCGCGAATCTCGGCCCGGAAGCGGGCGAGCAGTTGCGTCTCGTCGGCCCCCAGGGCATGCGGCACCTTGATGGCCGCCAGGCGGCGCATCGAGATATGCTCCGCCTTGTAGACCACGCCCATGCCGCCGGTGCCCAGGCGCTGGAGCACGCGGAAGTTGCCGAGGATCAGCCCGAATGTCTTGCCCGCCTTGATGCGCGCCGCCTGGTAATCGGTCAACAGTTTGTGAGCGGTGAGCTTGGCGACGAGTTGGTCGAAGCGCGGGCAGGCTTGCAGTTCCTGCCGCGTTTGCTCGGGCAGCTGTTCCCAGTCCTCGGCCGCGATGAGAGCGCCGTCCAGCCAACGGTGCAGGTACTCGTCGCCCGGCGTCACGCAACGCGAGCCTTCGCCGAGCAGCTGCGTGCGCTGCCCGATCAGGGAGCTGTCGGGATTGATGGCCATGACCGTGGACGGGTGGTGCGGTTGATGGCTCCGCCGGGCGCGGGGCGGGGGACCGCCGCGCCTGGCACACCCTTAACGGTAGCTCATCTTCGGAAGTGAAGCAACGGAATCGTTTTCCGAGGCGCGGCGGGCATGTACTGTTCCAACCGTCTGTCCGACGGTACACTCAAACGAACGAAGCAACGCAGGTACGAGCGAGGAGCGCGCCGCAGCCACCGGCGCGGCACGATACTCGACGGAGGCACGCATGGGGCCGGACGGCACGAAAGCGGTCGATACACAGCTGCCCGACCGCATCCGCGAATTCTTTGGCTTTCACCGCTTCCGGCCCGGCCAGGTGGAAGCCGTGCAGTCCGCCCTCAAGGGCCGCGATACCCTGGTCGTCATGCCGACCGGCTCCGGCAAGAGCTTTTGCTTTCAGCTGACTGCGTTGACGCTGGACGGCATCACCGTCGTCGTCAGTCCGCTGATTTCGCTCATGAAGGACCAGGTCGATCACCTGCTCGAAAACGGCGTCTGGGCCGTGGGGCTGAACAGCACGCTCACGGCCGCGCAGCGGGTCACGGCGGAGCAAGACATCGCCAACGGCAAGGCCATCATCGTCTACACCACGCCCGAACGGCTGGCCGATCCCGCCTGCCGGGCCATGCTTCGTGCCCGCAAGGTCGAACTGTTCGTCGTCGATGAAGCTCACTGCGTCAGCCAGTGGGGCCACGACTTCCGCCCCGATTACCTGGGGCTGGCCGAAGCCGTCGACGATCTGGGCCGCCCGCCGATCATGGCTTTGACGGCCACCGCCACGCCCGACGTGATTGAGGACATCCTGGCCCAGCTGCGGATGCCCGACGCCGAGGTCGTGCATACGGGCTTTTATCGACCGAACCTCGACTTGCAAGTCGTCGAAGCCCACGGCGAGGCCCAGAAGCGGGCGCTGCTGCTGCGCCACCTCGAAAAAACCGAAGGCACCGGCATCATCTATTCCGCGACCATCAAGGCCGTCGAGGAGTTGACGGAGTTCCTGCAAGGCGCGGGCCTGGCGGCGGACAGTTACCACGGCCGGCTGTCGCCCAAGCGCCGGGCGGCGGCGCAGGACCGCTTCATGGCCGATGAGTTCAAGGCGCTGGTGGCGACCAACGCCTTCGGCCTGGGCATCGACAAGCACGACATCCGCTTCGTGCTGCACTACCACCTGCCGGGCACGACCGAGGAGTTTTACCAGGAGTTCGGCAGGGCGGGGCGCGACGGCGACCGGGCCTGCGGCGCGCTGCTCTACGACCCGGAAGACCGCAAGCTGCTGCGTTTCTTCCAGGGCAAGCGCTACCCCGACGCCGACGACCTGATCAACGCCCACCACACCCTGAAACTGCTGCACGACCGCCCCGAACCGCCGACGCTGCCGGAAATCCAGGCCATCTCGCCGCTGTCGGCGACGCGCATGAAGGTCTGCCTGTCGCTGTTCACGGCGCGCGGCGTGGTCCGCTACGAGACGGGCGGCTTCTACCGCCTGCTGCGTCCGGAGATGGGGCGCGACGAACTGAACTGGGTCGGCCAGTCCTACCGCGAGCGCCAGGAGCGCGACCTGCGCAAGCAGCAAGACATGGTCGGCTACGCGGAAGGCAACGGCTGCCGCTGGCAAACGCTTCTGACCTACTTCGGCGGCGAAGGGCTACCGGGAGAGCACTGCGGCCACTGCGACCACTGCCGCCGCTTCGCGCCGGCGGGCGAGTCGCATGCGGATCGCTAGAATTCGATCCAGGCTCGAACAAGCTATTTCGATTCGCGACGCTTCGCAGAACCGTGGAACGGCTCCACGGTTCTGCGAAGTCGTCATGACCGTGGGTTCACCTGAAACGCATGAAAAAAGGTCGCGTTCGGGGTATGCTGGGGCTGGTCTTCCCTGCCCCGTTTGCAAGCCGGTTGTGGACGCTTTGATG
>JAEUIF010001404.1 GCA_016795185.1 Planctomycetia bacterium
TCAAGCGACCTGTTGCGCAAGGCTTTACTTGGGTGGCACGGTCCGCTACACCATGCGTAGGGTCCGCTGTGCGGACCGCTCCGGTTGCGCGGCGGCCGGCTTGGAAAGTCAACGAAAATGAACCAAGCCCGGAGCGACCACGTGTGTCGCTCCGGGCTTTCATTTTCTCAGTTCAAACTGGTGGCTGTATCAGGGGAAGATGGCCACCAGGGCCGCGATCACCGCCGCTTCCGCCAGCGCCCCGCGGGCGCTGACATACGGCGGATAGAGCAGGTACGGCACCGGATCGCCCGGCAGGCAGTAGCCCGCGCCGCTGTCGCAGCAGCTGCCGAAGGCCGCCCGGCGATAGGGCCAGAAGGCCACGTCTTTCCAGAAAATGGCCGTCGAGACGACCGGCTGCACGAAGCCCAGGTCCCAGCCATAACGCTCGCTGTTCAGGTCCTGGAACAGCAGCGGGCGGTAGTTGACGTAGGACGGTTCGACCAGCATGGTCTGGCAGGGCCAGGAGCGGCCGGCGAAGACCGAATCGCTGATCGGCTTGTAGGTCGGGAATTCGGTCTTGTCCTGGCCCGGACGCGACAGAGCTTCCTGACGCATGCGTTCTTGAAGCGCGATTTCCGAATCCAGCCGGAACAACCGCTGCGGGCCGGGCGGATCGAGCTGGACGTAGTTGCTCTGGCCATCGTCGGCCATGCCCGGCGCGGGGCCGGTGTTCATCGGCACCGGCGCGGAACCCGGCGGCTGGAGCGCGGTCAGATTGATGTCGGAGGACTGCTGCGCGGTCGGCGCGGCGAGGGCCGGGGGCAGCGGCTTTTCAGTCGGCTTCCACGGCTGCGGCAGCGGCGCGACGATGGGCAGTTCCGTCGCCGGCATGGGCTGCGCGTCCGGGAACACGGGCGGCGGCGCGACGGCCGGCGCTGCCACGGCGGGCGCTGCCGGGACTTCCGGCGTCGCGACCACGGCCGGCTCCGCCTGCGGCACCGCGACCGGAGCCGGTTCCACCGGCTTCTCGACGACCGGCGCGGGCGCGACCGGAGCTTCCACCGCCGGCACGCTCACGGGCAGCGACTCGGCGGGCTTCTCCACCACGGGAGCGGCCACCGGAGCCGGTTGCTCGGCCACCGGCGTGGCGACTGGGGGCAGCGCCAGCGGCTGCTCCACGATGGGAGTAACTTCGACCGGCTGCTCGACGACCGGCGCGGGCGCGGGCAACTCCACCGGCTTTTCAGCCACCGGCGCGACGACGGGCGGTAGTTCGACGGGCGCTTCCACGACCGGCGGCAGCACCGGAGCCGCTTCGACGGACTTCACTTCCACCGGCGCGGCGACCGGCGGCAACTCGACCGCCTTTTCCACCACCGGCAGCGGCGTGGCGTCGGTGATGTGCTGCTGGTGGATCGGCGCGGGGCCGGACACCGCGATCGGCACGGGCGGCGGCGGATACGACGCCGGGGTGACGGTCGGCGCGGTCGGCGGCGCCACGACGGGCAGGTTGACCTGCACCGGAGGCTGCACGACCGGCGGCGCGGTTTCGACCACGACCGGCTGCTGGAGGACCGGCAGCGGCGCGGTTTCGACCACGACCGGCTGCTGGAGGACCGGCAGCGGCGCGGGGACCGGCACCGTCTGGTGGACTTCCTTCTGGAATTCGATGGTTTCGAGAGTCGCCGGCGCGGGGCTGGGGCGCCAGGTGTTGGTCGCGGCCGGCTGGGGCAGCGGCGGCACGGCCGGGCGCGGCTGCGGCGCGTAGGCCGACCGCGCGGGCGCTGCGACGGCGGCAGGCGGGTAGCGCTGGCTCTGTGGCGAGCCGGCGTACTGACCGTGGGCGGCGCTGCCGAACAGGCACAGCCCGAGGGCCGCCAGGCTAGACGCCATCCGTGCTGGCGTACTGAGCACCGGAGCTGTAATTAGGCGCTTCCTGCGTGATAACGATGTCATGCGGATGACTCTCCTGCACCGCCGCCCCGCTCACCATGATGAAGCGGGCCCGGGTGCGCAATTCCTCGATGGTCCGGCAGCCGCAGTATCCCATGCCGGCCCGCAAGCCGCCGATCATCTGATAGACGAACGGCGCCAGGTTGCCTTTGTAGGGCACCCGGCCCTCGACGCCTTCCGGCACGAGCTTGCCGCCGGCCTCTTGCCGATAGCGATCCGTGGAGCCGGCGCCCATCGCGCCCAGCGAACCCATGCCCCGGTACGTCTTGAAGCTGCGTCCCTTGTAGATGATCGTCTGGCCGGGGCTTTCGGCCAACCCCGCCAGCAGGCCCCCCAGCATGACCGCGTGGCCGCCCGCCGCCAGGGCCTTGGTGATGTCGCCCGAGTAGCGGATGCCGCCGTCGGCGATGATCGGCACGCCCCGCTCGGCCACCGCACGGGCCGCGTGGTAGACGGCCGTCACCTGCGGCACACCTACCCCCGAGATGACCCGCGTCGTGCAGATCGATCCCGGCCCGATGCCGACCTTGATGGCGTCGGCTCCCGCGTCCGCCAGGGCGCGTGCGCCTTCCGCCGTGGCCACGTTGCCGGCGATCACGTCGATGTCGTGCCGCCGCTTCAGCTCCTGCACGGTGCCGATCACGTTGCCCGAATGGCCGTGGGCCGAATCCACCACCAGCACGTCCACGCCCGCCTTCACGAGCGAGTCAGCGCGTTCGTAGTCGTTGACGCCCAGCGCCGCCCCCACCCGCAACCGCCCTCGGGGGTCTTTGCAGGCATTGGGGAAATTGGCGAGCTTGTCGATGTCCCTGATGGTAATCAGGCCCTTCAGTTTATAGTTTTCGTCCACCAGCAAGAGTTTCTCGACCTTATTTTCCGTTAAAATCCGCTCGGCCTCTGCAAGCGTCGTGCTCTCCTGGGCGGTCACCAGGTTGTCCTTGCGCATGACTTCGGACAGCCGCTGGTTGTTATCCGTCCGGAAGCGCAGGTCGCGGCGCGTCAGAATGCCCTTCAGCGTGCCGTTCACGGTAATCGGCACGCCGCTGATGTTGTGCTGCTCCATGATCCGCCGCGCCGTGCCCACCGTCTCATCGGGCGGCAACGTGATCGGATCGGAAATGATGCCGTTTTCGCTGCGCTTCACTTTCTCGACTTCGCGCGTCTGGCGCTCGATGGGCAAGTTCTTGTGAATGACGCCGAGGCCGCCCTCCTGGGCGATGGCGATGGCCAGGTCGCTTTCGGTGACCGTGTCCATCGGCGAGGACACGATGGGGATGTTGAGCTTGATGTTCCGGGTCAGCTGGGTGCGGACGTCCACGTCGCGCGGCACCACGTCGCTGTAGGCCGGCTCCAGGTGGACATCGTCGAAGGTAATGCCCTGGTAAGCAATGCGGTCTTGCATGGGAGGCACGCTCCTCGGGGTATCTACAGTGAAACCCACGGGGAAACCCGTGGGCTTGCCGGTTGGGAGTGGATGAGAGGATTATACCAGGCCGCGGCGCTTCCGCCCATTGCGCGCTTGACGCTGGTGTGTTCTGCTGGGGCGGCTCGACATGCTGGAGTAGGGCACATTGCGGAAAGGCTTAATGCAGGTGCAAGAGTCATCTTGCTCTATCAGTGGTCTTGGGTGCCATGCCCACGGCTTTGCGTGGGCATGGGACGCTTGCAGGGTTTCCATGTCCACGCAAAGCCGTGGGCATGGCATCTAGAAAGTCAATCGGTTGAGCAACCACTGGCTTGAGATTGCATTACTCCAACGAAGCAACTCGCGACGACAACGCGGCCTGTGCAGAACTGAATTGGCGGCGTGTGTCGCACCAGGGCGCGGCGTCGCGCGGCACGCAGGCATAACCGATCAGCACCACCGCATCCGCCTGGTCCCAGAGGCAAACGCTGACGCCGTCGGCGTGGGCCGTTTCCAGGTCGGCGGCGAGCTTTTCGACGTAGTCCGGCCAGTAGTCGGCGAGGCGAAAATCCAGGGTCCGGCCGCAGCAGTGCTGGCGGCTGTGCTGCACCAGTTCAGCCCAGGTCTCGCCAGCGGGATTGAATTCCGCAGGCAACAGTAGCAAGCGAACCGCTGCGGGTTCCTCCGCCGCCGCGCAGCGCCGGCACACTTCCCGCTCATCGACCACGAGCCTGCGCCATTGGGGCATCATGGCTGGGAACTCCGTCTGTGGGTGACGGGCACGTGCATGCCCAGACTCGGCTTCGTAGCATAAGATAGACATGATAGACATTCAACAGCGTTTTCGAGAAAGTAGCCCGCCATGGAGTGGCGGGCTACTTTCAGGTTGCACTGGGCAACGCCTCCGCCCAAACGGACAATGACTCCATGCAACGACAGCCGGAACGTCTGGCGGATGAGTCGTTCGACGTGCTCATCGTGGGCGGAGGCATCACCGGCGCGGGCGTCGCGCTGGACGCGACGTTGCGCGGCTGGCGCCTGGCGCTGATCGACAAGGGCGACTTCGCCGCCGGCACCAGCAGCGTGTCCTCGAAACTGGTGCATGGCGGGTTGCGCTATCTGGAACACGGGGAGTTTCGCCTGGTCCACGAGGCGCTGCACGAGCGGCGCGTGCTGCTGCACAACGCACCGCACCTGGTCCGGCCGTTGAAGTTCATCTTGCCCTTCTATCGCGGGTTTCGCTTGCCGCCGTGGAAATGGCGGCTGGGCCTGGCGCTCTACGACCTGCTTGCCGGGCACGACAACCTGCGCCGCAGCCGACCGTTGCCTTTGGCCGCGCTGCGCCGTGCAGCGCCGAGCCTGGAGCGTGCCGACTTGCTTGGCGGGGCCAGTTACTTCGACGCGCAGATGGACGATGCTCGCTTGTGCCTGGCCGTGCTGCGCACCGCCGCCCGACACGGGGCCGCCGTGGCCAACTACGTCGAAGCGCGGTCCTTCGAGCAACAAGGGGGCCAGGTCGCCGGGGTGCGGGCCGTTGACCGGGTGTCAGGAAAGGAGTGCAGCATCCGGGCGCGCGTGGTGGTCAACGCGGCGGGTCCGTGGGTGGATGCCGTCTGTCGATTGGCTGGCGAAACGGGCGGGCCGCTGTTGCAACCGACCAAGGGCGCGCATGTCATCGTGCCCAACCGCGCCGGGATCGCGTCAGCCTTCTTGCTGCTGCACCCGCGCGACGGTCGAGTGTTCTTTGTCATTCCCTGGCTGGCCGAGGTCCACGCGGGCGAAGCACCGGGCGCGACCAAGCTGCTCATCGGCACCACGGATACCTTTGGCCAGGAAGCGCCCGATAGCCTGACTGTCTCGCCCGATGAGGTCGCCTACCTGCTCGAAGGCTGCAATCGCTACCTGCAACCGGCGCTGGCGCCCGCGGACGTGCTGGGCAGCTTCGCGGGCTTGCGACCGCTGATCCGTGCCCGGCCGGGCGAACCGTCGTCGCTGTCGCGCGAGTTTCATATCGCGGTCGGTCCGTCCGGCCTGATCTCCGTGGCGGGCGGCAAGTACACGACCTACCGCTGCATGGCCGCCGCCGTGACGGATGCGGTGGAAAACCGCCTGGGCCGCCGCCACCGCTGCCGAACGCGCGACTGCCTGCTCGACGGCGCGCCGTCACAATCCTGGGAAGAATACTGGCCCAGGGCGGTCGGAGCATTGCGCCGTCGCGGTCTGCCCGAATCAACGGCCCGCCATCTGGTCCAGCGCTACGGCACGAATGCCGACGCGGTGGCCGACGATCTCGCCCGGTTTCCCGAACTCGCCGCTCCGGTGATGCCCGGCGAACCCGATTTACAGGTCGAATGGAGGTATCAGCGGGAGCACGAGATGGCGGTTTATCCGGCGGACCACCTGCTGCGCCGCAGCCGGCTGGGGCTGTATCGGCCGGAGGTGCTGAATAGTCGACTGTAGGGCGCGCTGCTGTGGGGGCACACCCTTGCGCTCGGTCAAGGGGGCGTCAATCGATTAGCAGTTTCTTTACCGCGAAGCGGTTGTACCCCACAGCCCAGGGTCGCGCAGCGCACCCTGGGTTGAGACGCAAAGCACTCATTCGTCCGTGGCCTGCGAGAGCGGAAGCGGCCGAATGGAAAGGTCGGCCTGGCCCCACACAGCATCAAAAACTACCTGATCGCACTGAAGACGGCGATGGCCTGGGCCGTGGAACAGAAACTGCTTCCAGAAGTCCCGAAGTTCCCCAAGGTCCAGGTTCCGAAGAAGAAGCCGCAGCCCATTCCAGCGGAGTCGTTCGAGAAGCTCCTGGACAAGGCACCGAACGATCTCTGGCGGGCCTACCTGCTAAGCGGCTGGTGGGGTGCCCTGCGGCTGTCCGAGGCTCTCTGGTTGGAGTGGGAGCCGTCCGAGACGGTCCCCTGGCTGGACCCTGCCGGGAATCGCATTGTCCGTCCGGCGGTTTTCGCCAAGAGCGACGCGGACCAGTGGGTTCCGCTCCATCCGGTCTTGCGGGAGGCACTTGAAGCACTACCCAAGATAGACAAGCGGGTGTTCCCGTTCCGGTCTTGGAAGACCGGCGGTCCGCTGACCCGCAATGGCGTGACGAACCGCGTCCTGACGTTGGCCAAGAAGGCCGGCGTCAAGCTGTCGATGCACTGGCTCCGCAAGGGCTTCGGTTGCCGGGCGGCCAAAGTCTTCGGCAAGACCGGAGCTGCGATGTTGCACGAGTTGATGCGGCATTCGTCCATGCAGGTGACGATGGACTACTACGCCAGCGTGGACGACGCCCTTCAGGACGCCATCCGCAAACTGAAGTAAACCGACGTGTCAGTTGACGTGTCAACCCTCCATCTGGGAATCAGGTCGGAACAGCATAAATCACCGTAAGTCCTTGCAAGACAAGCGGAGGGGAAGGGATTTGAACCCTTGAACGCCTTGCGGCGTCTCCGGTTTTCAAGACCGGTGCAATCGGCCGCTCTGCCACCCCTCCCAACGTGCCGCAAAGCATTATACCGCCCGCACAAGCCGCCGAGAAGCCGCGTCCCCGCAAATCGCCGCCCCGCGCTCGCCAACTGCGGAACCGAGCCAAAACGAACCAGAAAATGCCACTGCGAGACCAGCGCCCGACAAGCGGTAGACATGCGGTAGACATGCATGAGAAGCAGACCCGCGACCACCTGTCGGTCATGGGCGGGATGACGCCTACTGGTAAGGTCTACACGCTGGCGCGCCAGGAGTCGTTGAACGGCCTGCACAGCAGCGAGGTCCTCCAACACTTGCTGCGTGTCGCGGGGCCGCGGTTGCTGGTGATCTGGGATGGTTCGCCCATCCACCGACGGGCCGAGGTCAAAGCAGTCCTGGTGGGGACGCGCGGTAAGGTGTGGGTGGGAGGCCTTGCCCAGCTACGCTCCGGATCTGAACCCTGGGACCAAGGGGGTTGGCATCACCTCAAGGTGGAGGAAAGAACAAGCGGAAGGACGGCGCGGTCAAGACGGGGCGAAAGTCCTGTAGCAGGGTGCGAAAGGACGGGGTAAGCTCCAGAGGTCGGCTTCCTTGCCGGGCGAGGAGCCTGGATGCTGGTTACACCCAAACTACTCGATCCGGACCAGGAAGCCGACTTCTTTCGGCGCATGGAAGTCACCAAAATCCGCGAAACTCGAACTTGGACGCTGCGAGGCGATCAAGCGCGGCGCTAGTAAACCACGTTCCTGGCGGCAGCATGTGTAGTGCCCGCCACTCCCGAGGTTCCCACCATGTTCCCCCGATTGTTTGCCGCCTCCGTTCCGCTTTGGCTGACCGCCGTCGCATTGGCTGCCGAGCCGGCCGACGCCGATGCGGTTTGGAAGAAGATCGAACCGTATTTCAAGCCACCCGCCGAGTTAGCGACCGACCTCGGCAGCTTCAAGTCGCCGCTCCAGTTCTATGACGGCGCGCCCGTGAAGTCGCGCGCGGCATGGGACAAGCGCCGCCAGGAGATCCTCAAGACCTGGCACGACCTGATGGGCCACTGGCCCCCGGTCATCGACAAGCCCAAGGTCGAGTATCTGGAAAAAGAGCAGCGCGGCAACATCACGCAGCATCACATCAAGATCGAGGTCGCGCCCGGCAAGCTGACCGACGATGCCTACCTGCTGATCCCCGAAGGCAAGGGACCATTTCCCGCCGTGGTGGTGGTCTTCTACGACGCGCTGAGCGGCATCGGCCGCAAAGGCGAGCAGCGCGACTTCGCGCTGCAATTGGCGAAGCGCGGCTTCGTGGCCCTGTCGCTGGGCAGTGCCCCCGAAACTTACTACCCGGACAAGGAGAACTGCCAGCTGCAACCGCTGTCCTACCACGCTTACGAGGCGGCCAATTGCTACCAGGCCCTGGCGAATCTGCCGCAGGTCGATGCCAGGCGGATCGGCGTGGTCGGGCATTCCTATGGCGGCAAGTGGGCGATGTTCGCTTCGTGCCTGTACGACAAGTTTGCCTGCGCGGTCTGGTCGGACCTCGGCGTCGTCTTCGACGAGAAACGCGGCAACGTCAACTACTGGGAGCGGTGGTATCTCGGCCAGGAGAAGGGCAAAGAGCGCAAGCCCGGAATCCCCAACGAACAGAACCCACGGACC